>JBASBA010000429.1:0-3758 GCA_049650885.1 Alteraurantiacibacter sp.
CTGGTGCATGCTGCCTACTGGTACCTGCCGGGGTCATTCCTCGGGCTCAAAGCCACGCCGCCCTCCCATTGCCGGCTGCTCGCAGGCTGGGGGGAGGATATCCATGCAATCCGAATTCGCGCACGAACAGGCCCAGCGACACCTTGCGCAGCGCAATCGCTTTGCCGCGCTTGCAGGGGTGCTTGGCGTCACCAGCCTGATTGGCATCGGCGCTGCCGTCACCGGCGACGAGGCGGTGGTGCTGGTGCCGATCACGGCCGAGACGCTCACCGTTTCGAGCGGCGGGGTCGATGCGCAGTATCTCGAGCTCGTCACGCGCGACACCGCGCTGATGCTGCTCAATCGCGCACCCGAAAGCCTCGACTACTGGATGGAGCAGATCCTGAAAGTCGCCGATCCGGCAGCGCACGGTCGCCTCAAGGCCGAGCTGGTCGCCATCGTCGAGGAACAGCGCGGCTCGGACATTTCACAGGCTTTCGTCATCCGCGCGATAGAAGTCGACACGCACGCGCTGACTTCCACGGTCAGCGGCACGCTCAAGACCTT
The DNA here is from genome assembly GCA_049650885.1 of Alteraurantiacibacter sp. Classification (GTDB taxonomy): domain Bacteria; phylum Pseudomonadota; class Alphaproteobacteria; order Sphingomonadales; family Sphingomonadaceae; genus Alteraurantiacibacter. The sequence continues at coordinate 547 of JBASBA010000429.1, forward strand.
CGTCGGCGCGCAGGTGATCGCCAGTCAGGAGCGCAGCTTCACATTCCGCTGGTCAAAGCGCGGGCTCAGCCTCGCGCTCACCGGCTTCGAACAGAACTCAACCCAAGAGGACCAGGACCAATGAACCTCCTCAGCAATCCCGCATCCGCCGCACTTGCCGCAACCGGCCTCGCGCTCTTCAGCGTGGGCGCGCAGCAACGCCGCGATATCGCGCTCAAGCTTGCCGGGCTGACCGCACTGGGCATTGCGCTCGTGCCAACACCCGCCTTTGCAGACCAGTTTATCGAAGCAAGCGATGGCTCGACGATCGATTGCGAGCTGGCGCGCGGTGAGCTCACCCGCATCGCGCTCATCGAGGACGGCTTTGCCAATGTCTCGAAGATCGCCAGCGGCTTTCCCTATAACGACTTCCAGGTGACGCATGAGCCTGTGCGCGGCGACATCTATATCTCTGTCCCGCCGCAATATGCTTCGGACCGGATCAGCTTCTTTGCGACCAGCCAGGAAGGCCATGTCTACAAGTTTGCCTGCCGCCTTGGCGGCAATGAAGCGACCCAGCTCTTCATCACCAATCCCGCGCTTGCGCAAAGCGAAGCGGCGGATTGGCAGGTTGGTGCAAGCCCATCCGTCAATGCCATCCGGCTGATCGAGGCTATGGCGAGCGACGCTGTCCTTCCGGGTTTTGCCGCGCGCGCCGAATTGTCGCGCCCGCGCCGGACCGGCAGCATCGAAGTACAACAGGTCGCGCAATATGACGGCGCCGAACTCACCGGCCAGCGTTTCCTGATCCGCAATCTCGGCGATGCGCCGCTCGACCTTGCCAGCGAGCGCGAAGCACCTGCGGACGCGCTCGCCTTTGCCTATGGCCGCGAGAGCCTCGCTCCCGGCGAAGCGACCAGCGCTTTCCTTGTCTTTGCTGCGGGAGGGCTCGAATAATGGCCGAAGCAGACGACAACAAGGGCAAGACCGACGCCCGCTCCAGCGAACACAAGGATTCTGGGCGCAAGGACACAAGGCGCAATCTCAACGCCAATATCGCGCAGCGGCAGAAGCTGTTGCTTGCAGGAATTGGCGGCGTGGCGCTGCTGGCCGGAGCCTGGTTCATCCTCGACGATGACGACAGCGCGCCGGGTAACAGCGACAGTGTCGCCACCATCGACACCGGCGGGCTCGTCAATCGCAACCTCTCCCAGCGCGAATTCGTCGCCACCTATGGCAACCGTCTCGATGCGCAGGGACGCGCGATCAAGGATCTACAGGATACCCAGCTCCCGCGCCCCGAAATCGAGCAGGAACTCGAAGCGCTGCGCGCCGAGAATGCGCGGATGATGAGCGACGGCTAGGTCGCGATCGATGCGATCTCGGCCGAGAATGTCGCGCTGAGAACCGAACTCGAGGGCTCGCGCGAAGCCGTGCCCGTTACGCCCGCCATGCCACCGCCTGCTTATGGTCCCGGCGTGACACCGCCCGGCGAAAGCAATGGCAATGCTGGCGCTGCTGCTGCGCGACCCGGCGGGCTCGACATGCTGACATTTAGCGAACGTACACCCGCGAGTGCGCGGTCCGCCGCTGCCGAACGCGCACCAGCGCTGATGCTCGAGGCAAGCCGCGATTACCTGCCGCCCAATTCCTATGCGCCGGCGCGCGTGATCGTCGGGGTCGATGCCTCGACCGGCGTTGCCAGCCAGACCGATCCGCTGCCCGTGGTGCTACGGATCACCGGATCGATGCCTCGACCGGCGTTGCCAGCCAGACCGATCCGCTGCCCGTGGTGCTACGGATCACCGGCCCCGCCCGCTCGGTCATGCGCGGCAACGAATTGCTGTCGACCGATATCACCGGCTGCCTCGTCAATGGCGCGGCGCGCGGCGATCTGTCGGCCGAGAAAGTCTATGTCCAGCTGGTGCGCATGACCTGCGCCCAGCCCGGCGGCCGCTACGCGGTCTCCGAGGTCAAGGGTTTCATCGCCTTTGCCGGCAAGTCGGGCGAGCGTTGCCGCGTGGTGAGCCGTGAAGGAAGCCTCGTAAGCCAGGCGCTGCTCGCGGGAATCGTCGGCGGGTTCGGGCGCGGCTTTTCGGCCAATGCTAACGGCGTGTTTACCAGCCAGGTTGGGGCCAATGGCCAGCGCGAGGCGCTCTCACCGACCGACATTCTTGCAGGCGGCATCGGCCAGGGCGCGGGCGAAGCGGCCGATACGGTCAGCCGCTACCTCATCGAACGCGCCGAACAATACCAACCAGTCGTCGAGATGCCGACCGGCATCGAGGTCGAGATCGTCTTTCTCGACGGCGTCCATGTCAGGAGTACACCCCAATGAACTTTTCCGAGAACCAGCCCGGGCTTAAGGCCCGCCTCGCCCATGTTGCCATTGCTGCGAGCAGCGCAGCCGCTGTCCTGACCGTCGGGGTCAGCGCGGTGACCGCCATGCCGGCAACCGCACAGGATTTGGCGAGCGAGGTCGCCCAGGCGCTGCAACTGCGCTTGCCCAGGACGCCGATCGACGAGATCGCCTGCGACCGGTTCGGTCCCTGGTGCGAGGTCGTCTCGGGCGAGACGCTGTTCTATATCGACAAGAGCGCGCGCTACCTTCTGGTCGGGCGTCTCTACGACATGGAAGAGCGGCGCGATGTCACCGCCTCGCGGCTGCTCGAACTCAACCCCGACCTGATCGCAGCGGGCGCCGCCCGCGCCACGCCCTCGGCAAACGAGAGTGCCGCTGCCGACAACGCGCCTGCGAACGACCAGGTCGATCTTTCCACCCTGCCCGCTGAAGGGGCAATTCATTGGGGGAACAAAAAGGGTGCAAAGCTTATCGTTTTCTCCGATTTCCAGTGCGGCTATTGCCGCCGCCTGGTGGACGAACTCGGCAAGGCGGGAGTGCTCGTCGAGGAGCGCCCCATCTCGATCCTCGGCAATCAAAGCCGCCGCCTTGCCGAGACCGTGATCTGCGCGAGCGATCCGGCACATGCCTTGCACCAAGCCTATGAAGGCGCGCTCGATTCAGGCGGTGCAAGCTGCGCGGAGACGCGCGGGCTCGATGCCAACGAGGCCTTTGCGCGCGCCAACGGCTTCGCCGGAACGCCGGTTATCGTGCGCGCCGCCGATGGTGCGGTACTCCACGGCTATCGCGACGCCGCCACCCTGCGCGAGTTTGCTCGCCTCCCGAAGGAGCAGCGCAAATGAGCGCGCTGTCCATCTTTCGCACCCCTGGT
>JBASBA010000430.1:0-13000 GCA_049650885.1 Alteraurantiacibacter sp.
ACAGGCGACCCGCCTCCACGTTCTTTGCCACCAGTTCATCCAGACCCGGCTCGAAAATCGGGATCTCGCCGTTCAGCAGCGCGTCGATTTTCGACTGATCCTTGTCGACGCAGATCACCTCGTGACCAAAATCAGCAAAACAGGCTCCCGACACCAAGCCTACATAACCTGTGCCAATCATTACTATACGCATGGAAAAATCGTCCTGAGTTTGCTTTCGGTCAGCGTGCCGCTTTGCAGCATAATGCGCGTAAGGCAATCAGAACAAAGTGGTATGACACATGCCCAAAAGGTTTACCGCCGCGCGGCAGCGTAGCGTGCGATCTGCGCCAGCTCCTGCGCAAGGATCAGCTCTGCGGTCTGGCTATTTGCCAGCAGCGACCTGTGCAGCTGCGTCAATCGGGGCACCAGTCGCTCCAGCTTGCCGCCGCTCCAGCGTTGAAGCTGGTCGCCGACTTCTCCGTGTTCGCGGAAGAACACGCCCTGCGATTTCAGGAACTGCTGCATGTCGTCGCCGGGCCGCAGATTCGCGGACAGGCGCGCCAGCAGGGCCGCGCGCCTCTCCAGCGCCAGGGTCACGGCCACTGGGTTCAGCGATACCTCTCGCATCCGTCGCAATTCACCAGGAAGTTTCCGCACCTCTCCGCCGAGAGCCGCATTTACCAGAGGCATGAAGCCGTCCTCCTCTGTCGATGCGCCGATCATGTCGAAATCGTCGGAGCTTGCCTGCTTTGGCGATTGCGGGGATGCATCGAGGTAGAGCGCCAGCTTGTCGATCTCTGATTGCGCCAGCCGCACGTCCAGCCCAGCCGCGTGGGCGATACGCTCTGCCAGATTGCCGTTTAGCCGCATGCCTGCCGCATCTGCCATCGCACGAACATCGGCAGTAACGGACCTGAGATCAGGCGGATAGAATATGGCCACCAGCGCATCGCCGCGTTTTATCAGCAGCTTGGCGCTACGCGATTTATCCGTGGCGGATGTGGCGACGATGAAGATTGGCCAGGCACCGTCGGCATCGCCCCGGTCAGCCAGTTCGCAATAGGTCTTGATCGCCTCGTGCGCGTCCTCTCCCGAAACGCGCGCGAAGATGTGGCGTGAATCGCCAAACAGAGATGTGGAGCGCGCTTCATCAAGCATGCGCGATGGGTCCGATTTCAGATCCTGACCAGAAAGCTCCACGCGCTCTCCAGGTTCGTTCAACGTGGCAATCACCTTCTTGGCAGCGGCAGAGGCCCCGGCCTCGTCTGCCCCGCAGAAAAAGCAGATGCGCAGGGCCTTGCCCGCCTTCTGCGCGGCTTGCGCATAATCGCGCTGGGTCGCCTTCACCGGCGCTGTCTCACTGTGTTTCGCGCAGGGTGCGGGTTACGCGGGTGACGATCTGGTCCGCCACTTCCTTTGCGAGGTTTTCCAGCGCGGTCTGTTCTGCCGCGATCGTTGCAAATTCAGAGCCGACAACGTCGATGCCGGCATCTGATCCAGCGGTTGCATCGACAAGGATCCTGTCGGTTGTCACATCCACCAATTGATACCGTGCGCGCAGGATACGGCGTTGGCGACCGATGGTGTCGTCCGTCAAAAGGCCGAGGCCTTCAAGATCATCGTCGAGCACGATATCGAGCCGATATTGCGAGGTGCTGCCAGATGCGCCGCGACCCAGCCTGTCTGTCAGTGCATTGCGCACCAGCCAGCCTTCGCGGCCGGGAATCGCAGGCACATCGATGGCCGCCAGTTCACGCGCTACGAAGCCGTTTCCACCGCCCGCGTATATGGGTTGCAGCCCACATGCGGTGAGGGACAAGGCAGGCACCGCAAGGGCCAAGACAAGAGCGGCACCGCGCATCATGTAACGATATTCACCAGCCTGCCGGGCACCACGATCACCTTGCGAATTTCTGCACCATCAATCGAACGCTGGACCTTCTCGCTGGCAAGCGCAAGCGCCTCCAGATCATCTTTCGATGCATCGGCAGGTGCTGTCAGCGTGTCGCGCAGCTTGCCCTTGTGCTGCACGGCAATGGTGATCTCGTCTTCAACCAGCAGCGCCTCGTCCACTTCGGGCCAATTCGCTTCGGCTACCAATCCCTCGCCGCCCATCGCGCTCCATGCCTCTTCGGCGAGGTGCGGCATCATGGGTGATGCCATCAGCAGCAGCGAGCGGATGGCGAGGTTGCGATCCGCAGAAGGCCTGGCCTTTTCCGCCGCGCTGGTGAGTTCGTAGATCCGCGCCACGGCCTTGTTGAAAGCCAGCGCCTCGATATCATCGGCAACGGCGGCGATGGTCTGGTGCGTCTTGCGAGCCAGATCCTTGTCCTCACCGGAAGCAGTTGCGTCGAACTGGCCGAACAGACGCCACAACCGCTGGACGAAACGGCCGCAGCCCTCGATGCCCGCTTCGGACCACGGCAGGTCGCGTTCCGGCGGAGAATCCGACAGCATGAACCAACGCACCGCGTCGGCGCCGTAATCGTGGATGATGTCTTCAGGGTCGACGACGTTCTTCTTCGACTTGGACATCTTGATGACCTTGCCGATCTCCACCGGCTGGCCATCGCCGGTCAGCACCGCGCCATTGCCGGTGCGATCCACTTCGGCAGGCGTGTAATACACCTCTCGCGGGCCATCCTTGCGGCTGTAGGTCTCGTGCGTCACCATGCCTTGGGTGAAAAGCGAGGCGAACGGTTCCTTCACGTCCAGCTTGCCGCACTTTGCCAGCGCGCGGGTCCAGAAGCGGGCGTAAAGCAGGTGCAGGATCGCGTGCTCCACGCCGCCGATATACTGGTTCACCGGCAGCCATTGCGCCACTTCGGCAGGATCGAACGGCTTGTCCGACGGCTGGCTGGCGAAGCGCAGGAAATACCAGCTGGAATTGACGAAAGTGTCGAGCGTATCGGTCTCCCGCTCGGCCGCGCTGCCGCATTTGGGGCAGGTCGTGTCTTTCCAGGTGGGGTGGCGCAGCAGCGGGTTGCCCGGCTGCTCGAAAGAGACATCTTCCGGCAGCTTCACCGGCAACTGGTCTTTTGGCACCGGCACAACGCCGCAGGTGTCGCAGTGGATGAAGGGGATGGGCGTGCCCCAATAGCGTTGCCGCGAAACGCCCCAGTCGCGCAGGCGCCACACGGTTGTGCCCTTGCCCCAGCCGCCCTGTTCGGCGCGGGAGATCACCTCGGCCTTGGCGCTTTCCACGTACTTGCCATCGAGGAAATCGGAATTGACGAGAACGCCCTCACCCGCCTCGGCCTCGCCATCGAAGGGTTTTGCCGCCTCGTCCACGCTGGGCGCGACGACGCGGGGGATCGGCAGCGAATATTTGGTCGCAAATTCGAAGTCGCGCTGATCGTGACCCGGCACGGCCATGATCGCGCCGGTGCCGTAATCCATCAGTACGAAGTTGGCGATGAACAGCGGCAGCTCTGCCCCGGTGAAGGGGTGGCGTGCGGTGATGCCGGTGTCGAAGCCCAGCTTCTCCGCCGTTTCCAGCTCCGCCGCGGTGGTGCCGCCGCGCTTGCACAGCGCGATGAATTCCTGCGCCGATGGATCATCCGCCGCCACCGCCTGCGCCACGGGATGATCGGCGGCCACGGCCACGAAGCTGGCCCCGAAAATCGTATCGGGCCGCGTGGTGTAGACGGGAAGTTTGTCGCCGCTGGAAAGGTCGAAGGAAAATTCCAGTCCCTGCGATTTGCCGATCCAGTTTTCCTGCATCAGCCGCACCTTCTGCGGCCAGTCGTCCAAGGTGCCGAGGCCATCCAGCAGGTCTTCGGCAAAATCGGTGATCTTGAGGAACCACTGGTTCAGCTTGCGCTTCTCCACCTCCGCGCCCGAACGCCAGCCCTTGCCGTCGATCACCTGCTCGTTTGCCAGCACGGTCATGTCGACAGGGTCCCAGTTGACCTCGGCCTGCTTGCGGTAGACGAGGCCGTTTTCGAACAGGTCGATAAACAGGGCCTGTTCGTGGCCGTAATATTCCGGGTCGCAGGTGGCGAATTCGCGGGACCAGTCCAATGCAAAGCCCAGCTGTTTGAGCTGGCCCTTCATCGTGGCGATGTTGTCGTAGGTCCAGCCGCCGGGATGCACGCCCTTTTCCATCGCCGCGTTTTCCGCCGGCATTCCGAAAGCGTCCCAGCCCATGGGATGCAGCACCTCACGCCCGCGCATCGCGTGATAGCGCGCCAGCACATCGCCCATCGTGTAATTGCGCACGTGGCCAATGTGGATGCGCCCGCTGGGATAGGGGAACATCTCCAGCACATAGGTCTTGGGCTTGTCGCTGGCGCTGTCGGCTTCGAAGCACCTGGCTTCATCCCACGCGGTTTGCCAGCGACCGTCGGCGCTCGACGTATCGAATCGTTCAGCTGTCATGATGTGTGCCCCTAAGGGAATTTAGCCGATGGCGGAACGGCGCAGATCGCGTGCCTTGGTGAGGATGATGTCCTCCAGCCGCTGAACCGTGGCCGCCTGCACCGGCGCGCCAACCCAAGTGCCGTTCTGCAAGACCTGCCGGCTGGCGGCAACGCGCAGCGCATCGGCGCGCAGGTTCTGATCGAGAATGGTGACCGATACCTTCACCCGCTCTCCCGGATTGGCAGGATCGGCGTACCAGTCTGTCACCAGCACGCCGCCCGAACTGTCCGCCTGCGTCAGCGGCATGAAGGACAATGTCTCAAGGCTGGCGCGCCACAGGTACGAGTTCACCCCGATAGACGTGACCTGCGCCGCCGCGAGATCGGTGCGCAGGCGCTGATCATCGCCGCCACCGCACGCGGTAAGGGCAATCGAAGCCGTGCCCAGCATTGCTGCACCGGCAAGCCGGCGGGAAATTGTGCGAACGGAAGAAATAGCCATCATTGGTCCTGTAAACACGAAAGGTCGCTGCAAGCCAGCCTCTATGACGGGCCTTATATAACGCGCCCTCTATAACGGGCATGATGCCCGCGGCAAGGCGCAGCATAGTGTAAGGCCATAAATGGTGCGAATCGCCGTGAACGCCCGCTTAATATCGCGGCAGGTCATGGCCGGGCCGTGTGGACAAGGTGCAACAGTTTGCAAAAAGCCGTTGGGTTGCAAAGCGATGTCTGGCGCTTGGCGCGATAAGGGCGTAACTATCGAAGTGTTCGATGCGACTCGCAAGAAACGGGGAACCTACCCGTTCATTCAGAGTCCATCGGATTGGGGATATGAGAGATCGCATGACAAAGAAGCGTACAGGATTGGCAGGAAAGGCAGCGATTGGCGCGTCTGCACTGCTTATCGCCGTCGCGCTTCCCAGCGCGGGCTTTGCCTTTGGTGCGCTTTCCAATCCCGTCGCCGTTGATCCAGCGGACACTTTCGTTTCCTTCACGCCTGCCGATGCCGATCCGCGGCTGGCAGAATTCATCGCACGCCAGCATGGCGATCCGCGCATGATGCGCTTCACACCGGCCGGCTCTGACGTATCTTCGGTCGCACGTTCCGTGACGGTTGCGGTTCGCGTTGACCAGAAAACGGCAGACGCGCTTACCGCCAACAATTCCGTCGGTTCGCAGCGCGTCGAAACCGGCCGCGCAACCGGCCTTCGCGTGACCTCTACCCGCTATAATCTTGGCCTGGCCCGCGGCTATTCCAGCTTTGCCCAGGCAGAAACCGCCACACCGGCGCGCAAGATTGCCGCGCCCGATCTGTCCGGCAGCCTGTCTCGCGCACGTATCCCCGATCTTTCCGATTTCGCCCCGCGCCGCAGCAGGGCGAATGAGGAGCCGAGCCGCTTTGCCGCTCGTATCGAGCTGGATGAAGATTCCACAGCGGACGATGTGGCCGCTTCCGGCCAGTCGCTGACGGATCAGATGCTGGATGTTGCAGGCAGCTATCGCCTGACCCGCAACCTCGATATCACCGCCGGTGTGCGGTATGAACAGGATCGTGATCTTGCTCCGGTTCCCGATCTCGATCAGCAGGATAGCCAGGCCGTTTATATCGGTACGCAATTCCGCTTCTGATTTTTTGAAATATATTTTCAAAACTACCTCGCTTCGGCGGGGTTTTGTTTTGCGCAGCGCAGATCGCGTGTCTAACATGTTCCAAAACACGGCCACTATAGGGAGAGATGGACTTGGCACATGTTGCACTTGTTACCGGTGGAACGCGCGGGATTGGCCGCGCGATCTGCGAAACCTTGAAGAATGACGGCTTTACCGTCGTCGCCAGCTATGCCGGCAATGACGAGGCAGCCCGCGCCTTCAGCGATGAAACGGGAATTACCGCACACAAGTTCGACGTTGGGGACCACGAGGCTACGCTGGCTGCCTGCAAGAAGATTGCCGAGGACGTCGGCCCGATCGATGTCGTGGTGAACAATGCGGGCATCACCCGCGACGGCACGCTTATGCGGATGAGCTACGAAGACTGGGCGGATGTGATGCGCACCAATCTGGGCGGCTGCTTCAACATGGCCAAGGCCACCTTTGAAGGCATGAAGGATCGCAAATGGGGCCGCATCATCAACATCGGCTCCATCAATGGTCAGGCGGGGCAATATGGCCAGGTGAACTACGCTGCCGCGAAAAGCGGCATCCACGGCTTTACCAAGGCATTGGCGCAGGAAGGCGCGCGTTTTGGCATCACAGTGAACGCCATCGCGCCCGGCTATATCGACACGGATATGGTTGCCGCCGTGCCTGAGAACGTGCTGGAAAAGATCGTCGCCAAGATCCCGGTCGGCCGCCTTGGCCAGGCCAGTGAAATCGCTCGCGGCGTCAGCTTTCTTGCCAGCGAGGAAGGGGCCTTCGTTACCGGCTCAACGCTCAGTATCAACGGCGGCCAGCACATGTATTGATGGGTGGGCGCCGTTAGCGCGGCGCCCCTTCATCGCACATCATTCAATGATGTAGCCAACCACGCGCAATTCTCCGCCTTCCCGCTCAAGTGTCACCGATTCGACCACACTTTCGCGTTGCTCGAAATCGGTGCTGAAACGCACCTGCCAATACCCCATGGGCGGCGCGGCAAGGTGGTGGAAACTGATAGCCTCCCGGCGGATAACCGCGCCAAGTGGCGCGCGCGCTTCTAGCGACGCCGATTCCCACATCTCGGCCGTGTTCAATTCCTGAAATGCAGAGCCAGTGGCGTCATAACTGGCCTGCCAGTCTGCTGCGTCGGTAAGCGCCAGCCACTCGCGGGCGGCGCTTTCCTTCTCCGCATCGCTGGATGCAACCGCACCTGCCGCGTCGCCGGACTGTTCGGCCTGCGGTGTCGGGAGGGTAGTGGATAGGGCGAGGATCGCCAGTGTCATCAACATCAAGATTGCTCCGATGAGGAGGCCGCGGCCAATCCGCGCCTCTGCTGACACATCTTTTGCCGCGACGCCCCGCCCCGGCTCATCCCCCAAATGCTTGTATCCAGAAATTTTGGAGGGGCGCTGATCTTCCTGCTGTAACAGCAGTCTGGCGGCTTCCTTGCTGCTGGTGACTTCCAGCTTGCGCCGCGCACTGCGCAGCCGCTCGTTTATAGTGTGCACCGACAGGGCGAGTTCGCGCGCCATCGACTTTGCATCATGTCCGCCCAGGATCAGCCGCAGCGTCTCCTTCTCCTTGTCGGACAATGCCTCGTACCCATGTGACATACTGCGATGGGTACGGCCCAGAGCAGGCTGCAGCTACCCCAAAAAAATCGTATATCGGGGTTCGTCAGCGGGTGCGGATCGGGCTAGGGACGAATGCCATGACCGATACGCCCTACCATCCCCCGAGAAAACGCTCGATCGAGATAGCAGGGCACAAGACCTCGATCAGTCTGGAGCCGCTGTTCTGGGACATGCTGCACGATGCAGCGGCACGCGCAAACCTGCCGCTGAATGCGCTGGTGGCGCAAATTGACGCTGAACGTATCGAGGCCGAGCATGCGCCCGGCCTCGCTACAGCCATCAGATTGTGGCTGGTCGCCGACTTGCGTCAGCGATTTTCCTATCTCGATTGATCAGTAATTCGCGGGCGGATCACTAGCTGGGAACGATTCGTCCAGCTCTTCATCAACTTCGGTCCAAGTGTCCTTCTTGGGCTTGTCCCTCATCGCGCCGGGGCCGGAATCGCGGATCTGCTGATGGTTTGCACCACCGGCCTGTCCTGCGGCGAACGCCTCGTTCTGGTCCTGACGCATGTTCTTGTCGTAATAGCGGTATCCTGCGTAACCCAGGGCGCCGAGTGCTGCGAGCTTGATAAGCATTGGCTTTATCCTTTCCTTTCCCGATCAACGCACGGATTGCTGGAAAGTTCTAAGCCATAAGAGGAATGCCCTATCTTAATGGCCAATCCATCAAGGTTGACCGCAGCACCGCCGCGCTGCACAAAACCGGCATGACCCAACGCAAACCCATTCGCAAAGCCGTTTTTCCCGTTGCCGGCCTTGGCACGCGCTTCCTTCCCGCCACGAAGGCCATCCCGAAGGAATTGCTGCCGATCGTCGATCGCCCGTTGATCCAGTATGCCGTGGACGAGGCGAGAGAAGCCGGGATCGAGCAGATGATCTTCGTCACCGGCCGCGGCAAAACGGCTATTGTCGAGCATTTTGACGTGGCTTTCGAACTGGAAGCCACGATGACAGAACGCGGCAAGGATATGAGCGTGCTGGACCCAACCCGTGCAACGCCGGGCGACATCATCACCGTGCGCCAGCAGGTTCCGCTGGGCCTGGGCCACGCGATATGGTGCGCACGCGCCATCGTGGGGGATGAGCCGTTCGCCATTCTTTTGCCGGACGAGATGATGGTGGGAGACAGTGCCGGGGCCGGTGGCTGTATGAAGCAGATGGTGCAGGCCTATAATGAAGTCGGCGGCAATCTGATTTCCGTGCTGGAAGTTCCGCATGAGGAAGTATCCAGCTATGGCGTGATCGATCCGGGTGAGACGAACGGCGCACTTACGCAGGTGAAGGGCCTTGTCGAAAAACCGCCCATTGATGAAGCGCCGTCGAACAAGATCGTATCGGGCCGCTATATCCTGCAACCAGAGGTGATGCGTACGCTGGAAAACCAGGGCAAGGGTGCTGGCGGTGAAATCCAGCTGACCGATGCGATGGCAAGGATGATCGGCACGCAGCCCTTCAACGCGGTGACATTCGAAGGCCGCCGGTACGACTGCGGCAGCAAGCTGGGATTCGTGGAAGCCACGCTGGCACTGGCGCTGGAGCGTGAGGATATGGGCGCAGAAGTGCGCGCCATGGCAAAACGGCTGCTAGAAAACTAGCAGCCGCCTCACGAATTCAAATGTTTTGACGCTCGCCCTTATTCGGGGCCACCGCGTGCGGCGTTCTCGTCATCCGATGCCTCAAGGCTGTGGGCCACCATGTAGGGGATGGGGTTCACAGGCTCGCTCGACACGCGCACTTCGTAGTGGAGGTGCGGGCCGGTGGAGCGGCCGGTGGAGCCGACATAACCGATCAGATCACCCTTACGAACCTGCTCACCATCATTCACGGTGTAGCGGGAAAGATGGGCGTAGCGCGTTTCCATGTCGCCACCATGACCGATCTGAACGTAATTGCCGTAGGAACCATAATACTGGGCCATTTCGACCATGCCGTCAGCCGTGGCATAGACCGGCGTGCCTGTCGGCGCAGCAAGATCGACACCGTTGTGGCGGCGGCGCTGGCGCAGGATCGGGTGGTCACGCATGCCGAACGCACTGGTCAGCTTCACGCCATCAACCGGCATCCGCGAGGGGACTGCAACGCTTACGCGCGGGGCGGCGATAATCTCGCCGGCGGCGGTGATCCGGCCGCCATCTTCCAGGTCTTCCCAACTGGCGAAAAGTTCGTTGAATTCATCGGCGCCGCCCAATGGGGCGTTCGCCACGTTGTCAGTATTGATGACGCCGGTTGCGGGCGCTGGTTCGGCCATGGCAGGGCTGGAAACAGCCGCGGTGCCCAAGGCGAGAAGTGTTGCGATCTTGACGAGCATACGATCCCTTTGCTTCGTCAGGCGCTGTCTCTGCGCCCTACAATGTCTCTGGCGAGCTGGCCCAAATGGCGCTTCGCATCTGTTTTTTCCAAGACCCCCGGAACCATCCGTTGCCTCGATGTTTAAGAGGTATGAGGGTATTCCTTAACTAGGCAATACCAGCGTAGAGATCGCGCGACAGACCGGCTGCAAGACGCGCTGAGTCGTTGAACGGTGGTCGCAACACTCCCCTAAAGTGACGTTTTACCAAGATTTTCCAGTGTTTTTTCTGGACTATGCCGCGTCTGCGACAAAATTCATCGAAATGTCTTGCGCCCGCCGCAACGTGGCGGATTTCGTCGTCAAGGATGCGACTCAGGATTGCCGCGCCGCGCGAATCGCCCTGTGCGCGCACCCGTTCAAGTGTGGCCGGTGTCACATCCAGTCCGCGCGCCTCCAGCACCATTGGAACGATCGCCAGACGGGCGCCTGCATCATGCGCGGTATCGCGCGCGGACTGCCACAGCCCGCCATGAACGGGCAGGTCGCCATAGCTTGCGCCCATCCCTGCCAGGTGGCGCTCGATCAGGGCAAAATGCATCGCCTCGTCTGCGGCCACACCAAGGAAGTCGGCAATGAAAGCATCGCCCATTTCCGCCCCGAAACGACCGACGATGTCCAGGGCAAGGTCGATGGCGACGAATTCGATATGGGCAAGAGAGTGCCACAGCGCGATACGATTGCGCGCGTTGCCGCCCTTGCCGCGCTTTGGCATCCGGCCCGGCGGCAACACTTCCAGACCGGGCGGCGATGCGGGGGTATCGGGCATGGCCGCAGTAAAGCCGGTGCCAAGCCCGCCCTTGCGCCAGTCACGCACCAGCGCGCGTGTGGCCATTACCTTTCCGCGCTTGTCGCCCGTCAGCAGCGCGGCGCGGATAGCCTGTGAGAGGTCTGCCACGAGGGTGCGTTATAAAGCCCTGGCAGCGTCCAGCACTTCGTCGACGTGGCCCTTTACTTTCACCTTGTGCCACACGCGCGCGATGCGGCCATCGGCATCCACCAGATAGGTGGTGCGCACCATGCCCATGTAGGTTTTTCCGTACATCTGTTTTTCGGTCCAGATACCAAGAGCGTCGGCAAGGCCATTTTCCTGGGGGTCCGAAGCCAGCAGAACGGTGAGATCGTGCTTGGCGATAAACTTTTCATGCCGGGCGTAGGCATCTTTCGAAACGCCCAGCACCTGCGCGCCAGCCGCCTCGAATTCGCTTTTCGCGGCGCTGAAGTCGATGCTTTCGGTGGTGCATCCCGGCGTCATGTCCTTTGGGTAGAAGAACATCACCAGCTTTTGCCCGCGATAATCTGAAGGCTTTATGCTTGTGCCATCGGCGCCTTCCATTGCCACGTCGGGCATCATGTCGCCCTCACCCGGTATCTGCTCACTCATGCTTCTATCTCCAGTGTTTCGCCAAGATGCCTGGCCCATTGCGTGGCTATGCCTTGCCGCGCCCGCGCCAGGGATTGCAACAGGGTGGTGTAGCTATCTTCCCCGCAGGCCTGCGCCAACACCGACCGGGTTGCCTCTGCTGGCTCGGTGCCATCGGGGGCGAACAGACGCACGGCAACAAGATAGCGGGTGATGGCAAGGTGGTGGCTGGCATAATCATCGGGCAGCAGGCCCTGTTGCGCCAGTGCGGCGATGGCCTTTTCCATCGCTGGATCGAAACCAAGCCCTTCGCGCAGTTGCAGAAAGTGGACGAGAAACTCTGAATCGACCAGTCCGCCGCGCATCAGCTTCACATCCAGCGGGCCGCGCGGCGGCTTTGACTTCAGAATCTCGCCGCGCATATGCAGCACATCGCGCTGCAACTGCTGCGGGTCGCGCGTTTCGCACAACACATCACGGATCAGGCCGGCCAAGGCGCCGCGCGCAGCGTCGCTGCCGTAGATCGGGCGGGCACGGGCCAGCGCCATATGCTCCCACGTCCAGGCCGATTCGCGCTGGTAACGCTGAAAGGATTCCAGCCCCACGGCCAGCGGCCCCTGCTTGCCTTGCGGACGAAGCCGCGTATCGATCTCGTACAGCGCGCCCTCTGCCGTCGGCACGCTGAGCGCCGCCGTCACCCGTGTGGCAAGGCGATTGTAATAGAGCGTGGGCGACAAGGGCCGATCCCCGTCCGACTCGGCGCCGCCTTCCGGCGGATCGGTAAACAGGAACACGACATCAAGGTCAGACGCATGGGTCAGCGCACCGCCGCCCAATCGGCCAAGGCCCAGTATCACCAATTCGCTGCCGGGGATCTGCCCGTGCTTTGCGCGGAAATCGGCGATGGCGGCATCCGCGCCTGTCTGTACCGCAGCCTCTGCCACGCGGCACAGCCCTTCCGCGATTTCCAGGGGATCATGACGACACTCCACCATCTGCGCGCCCAGGGCAAAGCGCTCCTCCCCCACAACCTGTCGCAGCCGGTCCAGCCGCGATTCGTAGTCGCTTTCCTCCGCCGACTTCATCCGGTCTGCCAGAACTTCGATGGTGCCGGGCAAGTCCAGGGCATTGGGATCGATCAGCGCGTCCAGCAATTCCGCACGCCGCGCCAATGCATCGGCAAGCGGGCGGGCAAGGGTCAGGATGCGCAAGACACGGTCCAGCAGGCCGGGGCGCTGCTCGAACAGGCGAAACAGGTTGATTGCGGTGGGCAAACGCTCCAGCAGGGTTTCCCACCGGGCCATCGCGTGATCGGGATCGGGCGCGGCGGCCAGTGCCTCCAGCAATTCATCCTGCATCGCGCCAAAGGCGATGCGCGCTTCCTCAGATCGCAGCGCCCGCGTGGCCCCGCGCCAGTGTTCAACCCGTCTCTCGAACCGCTCGCGCAATTCCGCGGGCACGCTGACGCTGGTGGAGGAGGATGTCTCCTCGTCATCGCCCAGCAACGCATCATAGCGCGCGGCCACATTCTCGCAGATGGTATGCACTTCCGCCACCAGCGCCGCGCCGTCTGAAAACCCGTGCAGATGCGCGACATTGTCCAGCTTTTCGGCTGTATCGGGCAGCGCGTGTGTCTGGCGATCGTCCACCATTTGCAGGCGATGCTCTAT
>JBASBA010000431.1:0-2201 GCA_049650885.1 Alteraurantiacibacter sp.
GGCATCTTCGTTTATCAGGAACAGGTGATGCAGGCTGCGCAGATCCTTGCCGGTTATTCGCTTGGCGATGCAGACTTGCTGCGCCGCGCTATGGGCAAGAAGAAGCAGGAAGAGATGGACCAGCAGCGCGCGCGTTTTTGCGTCGGCTGCAAGGAGCTTTCCGGCATCGAAAAGGACGAGGCGAACCGTTTGTTCGACTTGATCGACAAATTCGCCGGATATGGTTTCAACAAATCCCACGCTGCTGCCTATGCCCTGCTCAGCTATCAGACAGCATGGCTGAAGGCGCATTACCCTGAGGAATTCTACGCAGCTTCCATGTGTTTCGATATGCACCAGTCGGAAAAGCTGGCGGTTTTCGTTGACGATCTGCGGCGCAACGGTGTGGAATTGCTGGGTCCGGACATCGGCGCATCCGAGGCCGAATTCTCGGTGGAGTCTACCGATGATGGCTACGCTGTCCGCTATGCCTTGGCCGGCATCCGCAACGTGGGTGAACGGGCAATGGAACAGGTGGCCGCAGAGCGGGAGGCGCATGGTCCGTTTGAAAATCTGCAGGATGTGTTCCAGCGCCTGCCATCGGGATCGATGAACCGTAAACAGCTGGAAGGCCTTGCTGCCGCGGGCGCTTTCGATGCGTTCGAGCCGAACCGCGCCAAGATCCTGGCCAACGCCGATATGCTGTTGGCCGTTGCCGATGCTGCCAATCGCGAACGCAGTAGCGGCCAGGCTGGGCTTTTCGGCGGAGAGGACGATGCCGAGCCTGACCTTCGACTTGTTGACGCAAACGCCTGGCCGCGATCGGATCAGATGGCGAAAGAGCGTGATGTCTTCGGCTTCTACTTCGCCGCGCATCCAGTGCAGGAATTTCGGGAAGTCGCGTCTTCCAATGGCGCGCGTTCATACGCTGCGATCATGGATGGCGGAGTAGAAGGGGGCCGCCAACCAGGGGTCATGGCGGCCATGGTCGAAAGCGTGAACAAGGGCCGCACGAAGCGCGGCGCCGCCTTCATTCGCGCAGATTTTTCGGACAACTCCGGCCAGTTCAGCGCCGCCTGTTTTGAAGAGGCACTTGTCGATAGCTTCGTGGAGTGGGCGCAGGAAGGCACATGCGTCCTGTTGAATGTAGAACTCGATTCGCCAAACCCCGACGATCCGCCCCGTATAACCGTGCGCGGGGCACGACCGCTGTCCGATGTTAAAAGCACCGCGAAGATGCAAATGACTGCCGATGTGCACCAAGCAAATGCCATTGCTGCTTTGAAGGAGATGCTCGAGATGGGCCGCGCTGGCCATGGCGAGGTGGTGTTGCATCTCAGGATCGGTCAGGAGCACGAGCCGCAGGTGTTGCTGGGCAGTGATTTCAAGTTGGGGGGAGACATGGTGGAAAGGCTGTCCGCTATTCCCGGCTTGGCAAACGTCACCATTTCCCCAATCCGCGGCGTAGGGCATCTGCGTTTGGTGGCCTAAGCAACGGTGTTGAAGTTCTAAGCGACAAGGAGAAAGAGTCCCTGCGTCTTATTGCCGGTCACGACGCCAAATCCAGCGCCGGCGAACTGTACCTGTCCTTCCATACGATCAATGATCGGTTGCGCAATGCACGCCGCAAACTTGGCGTCTCCAGCAGCAAGGAAACAGCGAGACTGTCGCACTCGGCGCAATCCTCACCACGCAGGGTGATAACGCACCTGGTACCGACGCAAACCTCTCGGCCAATGCCGCAGACAACCCAGCAGATAGCCTTGTTGGCAATGGTGAGGAAGAGCCCGCAGAGCGTCAGGCGCGGCTTTGGCTGTCTCTAATTGATGACAAGAAAGCGAACGAGAGTTTTCCCGCCGCCGAAGAAGCCATGCGCGACCGACACAGTGAATCGCTGTGGGAACTGGGCATTGCAATCCGCAACAACAATTTAGGCGTGCCGCTTCGCCGTGACCTAACCTGCACAGATTTGCTCTGGTCTGAAGTCAGCGGTACGATTGGCGACGCCTGGGTTGTGGTCAATTACGATGGAGAAGATGGCAAAGGCGACGCAGTGCGCATTGAACTACGCGATTAAGTCTTTTGCTTGCCAACAAAAAAGGGCCAGGATTTCTCCCGGCCCTTTCATATGCGTAGAAGCGTAGTCGCTTACATGCCCGAACCCGGACCGTAAGTGATTTCCACCCGACGGTTCTGCAACTCGCGAACACCATCGGCAGTAG
>JBASBA010000432.1:0-8214 GCA_049650885.1 Alteraurantiacibacter sp.
AATATTTATAGGCTTCGTCGCTACGCAACACGGTAAAGAAGTTCTCCAGCGTGCCGGTAAACCCGATTTCGCGCATCACGGCCTCCATCTCGGCGCGGATGGCAGCAACCTGTTCCAAACCAATCCCGTGGATTTGGTCAGCCGTAAGATCGGTCGTCGTGTAGGTCGCGAGGCGGTGGGCGTAATACGCCTCTCCATCGGGCAGGCTCCAAGCCCCGTTATTACCGTCGGCTTGTGGCTCTACCTGCTGAATTCCAGCGATGAGGGCTTTGACACCGGTGCGAAAAGGACCGGTCAGGGCTGCACGCCCATCGGTCAACAATCCCGTTTTCTCTTCGCTAGGGATGGCGAGCGCGTTCACCTTGGCCTGGAAATCGGTCCAGACCGGATTATCATCCCCGTCAGTGAGGGGCGCCCCCTGCAGAATCCTGCGCGCGTCTGCAACGGCAGGCGCGAACACCATCTCCGGGGGCACGATACCAAGAGCGGCCTGTTGCCGCATGACCGCCACGGTTTCGCGCATCACTCGCTCGCTTTCCTTCAGCCGAGCAATATAGGCGCGCGCGTCGGAGGCACTTTCCACCTTATGCTGATTGATGAGGAAGACCGGGATGCTTCCTGCCGGCGTGCCATTGGTCGAAACCGGTAAGTCATATGCATGGAACCGATTGCTTTCGCGGCGCCGCTCCACCTCGCGTTCGAACAGGGCATAGCTGAGCTGCGCAGATGGGCCCAGCCGCGCGGGATTGAAACCGGCTCGCAATTGCGCAAGCTGCCGTTCGGCAAGCTGCAACTCTTCGTCCCCTGCCCCAAGAGTGTAATCACCGAGCTTGTCGTAATCTTGTCGGCTGCCCAGGCTGGTCAATGTTTCCGGACTTAGGGCAGCCTGGGCGTCGAAAGCAGCGTCGAGAAAGTCGATCAGACGGGCATCTTCCTCCGCGGCGGACTGGTGCGACAAACCAGCCTCGGAAGGGACAACGGTAGCGATCCGTTCGCTTGGCGTAGCGCAACCAGAGAGCAAAAGGACCGGGAGTAAGCGGTAGATCATCTTCCAATTCCTTGGATGGCCGAAGTCAAATTGACGTTTTTGCTAATCGCACCTGACCAACTTCTCAACACTACAATACAGTCATCACGGATGGTCGGTCCTTCCGAAGACAACTTTTCGCCTCCGTAGCGCTTAAATGCCGACAAGATAGCTTCCGGAGCAGAACTTTCCGTCAACTGCTTTCGTCAATCGTTCAATCCTGCCCCCCTCAGAAAGAATTTTGTACGTACATCGAGCTTTTCCGCTGATATCTGTTCGACATTTCCGTGGCTGATCGCTTCGGTCTGTAGATCGCCAACATTCAGGCCGAGAAAGATTTCGGCCAGCAAGGCTGGCGGCGCGGTCATGTCTACGCCGGAGCGGTGCCAATCTTCGAACAGCCGGATCAGCGCGTCACGGGTGCGGGTGGCGGTGGATTCGAAAAAATGCCGGGCGAATTCGGGATTCTCGATGCTGTGTGCAATCACTATGCGCACCAGAGCGACACTGGCCGGATTCAAAAACTCTTCGTGAAGGTCCATGGCAATCCGGCGCAAAACTGCCCCGGGCGCATCTTCTGAATTGAAATTGCGCTGGACGAGAGTTTCACCGGAAGTCGCCTTTGCGAAAATGACTGCGGCGAGCAGGCCCTCCTTGCTGCCGAACAATTTGTAGATAGTCGCCATCGAACCACCGGACTGGTCAACAATGTTACCCAACGTTGTACGGTTGAAGCCCTGTTCCACGAATAAATGGCGAGCGGATTCCATGATAGCGTGACGACGGCGATCGAGCCTGTCCGGTTCCGGTTTGATCCGCATCGCTCCCTTGTATTATCCCGCTTGCAGCACCGAGATGTAATCACTATTACACCTTCGCAACTGTAATAATCCATGGATAGTTTTGTAATGGCGCGCACATTGTTGGCTGCGATCCTGTGCGTCTCGCTATGGGGCTGCTCTTCACCTGAAGAGCAGGTGGTGCCGCAGGCCCTGCCGGTTAAGACGGTCACCATATCAACCGAAACCATCCCCAACGTGATCGATTTGCCGGGTCGTGTCGAAACGGTCCGGTCCGCCGAAGTGCGTGCACGCGTAACCGGCATCGTCCAGGAACGGATGTATGAAGAAGGCACTGATGTCCGTGCCGGTCAGCCCCTGTTCCGGATCGACCCGCGCGAACTTCGCGCCGGTTTGGCGCAAACCGAAGCGAGCCTGCAACGCGCGCGGGCGACCGCGGCAAACGCCAGCGCAGTCGTCGAACGCTATCGCCCGCTCGTGGCAGAAAACGCGATTAGCAAACAGGAATATGATGCCGCCCTGGCTGCATCACGTGAGGCCGCTGCGAATGTCGCGCAGATCAGGGCGCAGGTCGAAGCATCGTCGTTGCAGCTTGGCTACACCACGGTTCGTGCCCCGATTTCCGGGCGGGTCGGCCGGGCGGAGGTCACCGAAGGTGCCCTGGTGAGCCAGGCGGAAGGCACATTGATGACGCGCATCGAACAGATGTCGCCCGTCTATGTCAGCTTTGCCCAATCGGCGAGCGAGGTCGTGAGAATCCGGCGCGCAATCGCCGCTGGTGAGATCGATCTAGGCGAAACCGACCGGGTCGAAGTTCGCCTCACCTTCACCGACGGCACTGAATATCCCGTGCCCGGGTATATCGACTTCCTCGATTTCTCCGTAGATCCCGACACCGGCACGGTGCAATTGCGCGCCGAATTTGCCAATCCATCCGGTCTTCTCCTGCCGGGTGAGTTCGTTCGTGCCAAGATCTACGCCGGTCAGACGACGGGCGGGATTGCAGTTCCGCAACGCGCCGTGACCGTCAATGAAAAGGGCGGATCGGTGTTCGTTGTAAATGGCGAAGGCATGGCGGAGCTGCGTTCCGTGAAGCTGGGCGCCCTGGCCAGCGGACGGTGGATCATCGAAAGCGGCCTAAAAACCGGCGATGTCGTTATTGTCAGCAATTTGCAGAAACTCCGTCCCGGAGCGCCGGTGAAAATAGACGATACGGCAACGGGACGAAGAGCTGCGCCCACCACTTCGAACTCCGCTGCGAAACGCTGAACAATGGCCCGGTTCTTTATTGATCGCCCGATTTTTGCATGGGTCATTTCGATCGGTATCCTGCTGGCCGGTATCCTGGCCCTGCGCGGTTTGCCAATTGAACAATATCCCGAAGTGGCTCCGCCATCGCTCAGCATCAATGTCGTTTATCCCGGCGCCGATGCGGCGACGCTTGAACAGAACGTCACGCAGGTCATCGAGCAGCAGCTGAACGGCGTCGAGGGATTCCTTTACATGGCGTCCAGCAGCCAGTCGAACGGAACGGCTTCGATTACGCTGACATTCGAAGCTGGAACGGATATCGATACGGCGCAGACAGAGGTTCAGAACCGCCTAAGCACTGTCGAAGCGCGTCTGCCCGAAGAAGTGCGCCGGCAGGGTATTACCGTGCGCCAGGCCAATTCAGGCTTCCTGTTGATCGTGGCGCTGACATCGGAAAGCGGCGATCTATCCAGCACCGATCTTGGCAATATCGCCTCCAACCAGGTGATCGATGAATTGCGCCGCGTGCAGGGTGTCGGCGATGTGACGCTGTTCGGTTCGCAATACGCCATGCGCATCTGGCTCGATCCAGAAGCGCTGGCATCCTACAATCTATCGCCGGCATCGGTCTTGGCCGCCATTCGCGAACAGAACAGCCAGACCGCGGGCGGTTCGATCGGCGCTTTGCCGATCGTGGAAGATCAGCAGATCACCGCCACAATATCTACTGGCGGACGGTTTACGAGTGCTGAGGAGTTTGAAAATATCATCCTGCGCGCAAATACCGGCGCGGCCGTGGTACGCCTGGGCGAAGTTGCACGGGTCGAAATCGGCGCGCAGAGTTACGCGACTTCGACAACGCTTAACGGTCAGCCGATGGCCGGTCTGGCCGTCCAGCTGGCCACGGGTGCCAATGCGCTGGCGGCAGCGGAGGGGATCACCGCACGAATGAACGAAATAGGCGGGGGGCTGCCGGCCGATGTCGCTTGGTCCATCCCCTACGATACGACGCCGTTCGTCCAGGCTTCCGTGGACGAGGTCGTCGTGACCCTTATTGAAGCGATGGCGCTGGTGTTCATTGTGATGTTCATTTTCCTGCAGAACTGGCGTGCCACGTTGATCCCGACCTTGGTGGTTCCAATTGCCCTTGCCGGGGCATGCCTTGGCCTGTGGCTGTTCGGATTCTCAATCAACGTCTTGTCGCTGTTCGGCATGGTGCTGGCGATCGGCATCCTGGTCGACGATGCCATTGTCGTCATCGAGAATGTCGAACGCATCATGCGCGAGGAAGGACTGCCGCCGCTGGAAGCAACGCGCAAGGCGATGGACCAGATCACCGGTGCGATCATCGGCATAACGCTGGTGCTGATCGCGGTGTTCGTTCCGATGGCGTTCTTCCCCGGATCGACGGGGGGCATTTATCGCCAGTTTTCCGTTACGCTGGCGATATCGATCTTCTTCTCCGCCTTCCTTGCGCTTTCGCTGACACCGGCCTTGTGCGCGACGTTCCTGAAACCGATGAAGCATGGCCCCGATGAGGTTGCACCCGATGATGTGGACGTCGCACCGCAGCGTGATTACGACGAAGGCTGGCGGGGAAAGCTCGCGCGGCTTCGCGATCTGGCGGCTAGCTTCTTCGCCGGCTTCAACCGCTGGTTCGGTAACATGACGCGCAAATATTCCCGCGCCAACGACAGCCTGCTCGGTCGCCCCATACGTACATTCGGTGTATTCGTTGCATTGGCTGCGATCACCCTCCTGCTGTTCATGCGCCTGCCGACCGCATTTCTGCCTACCGAAGATCAGGGCTTCCTGATCACCGCGGTACAGACCCCGCCCGGGGCCACCGTCGAACGCACGGATGAAGCCCTAGAACCCATCACCGATTTCTGGATGGCACAGGAAGAGGTTGCAGACCTGGTGGTCGTGCGCGGTTTCAGCTTTTTCGGGCAGGGTCAGAACAACGCATTGATGTTCAGCCCGTTCAAGCCATGGGAAGAACGCACTGCCGCCGAAAGCAGTGCGGAGGCCATTCTCGGGCGCGCCATGGCGACATTCGCGCAGGTCGACGGGGCTATCGCATTTGTCGTCCAGCCCCCGGCAATCCAGTCACTAGGGCAGGCCAGCGGTTTCACATTGAAACTGCAGGACCGCGGCGGCGTCGGGCGCGAAGGATTAATGGCGGCGCGCGATCAGCTACTCGGTCTTGCTTCGCAAAGCGAGTTGATTGCGGGTCTTCGCCCGGAAGATCAGGCGCCGAGCCCGGAACTTGAAGTAACAATAGATCGGGTGCAGGCGCGCGCTCTAGGCTTAACGCTGGCCGACGTGAATGCAGCGCTCTCGATCAATTTCGGTTCGGCCTACGCCAATGATTTCAATCGCGATGGGCGGGTTCTCCAGGTGCTTGTGCAGGCGGATGCACCTTATCGGATGCAGCCCGACGATGTGCTGGCCCTGCGCATACCCAACCAGGAAGGCGACCTCGTCCCGTTCAGTGCATTTTCCGAAGTGAACTGGTCGGCGGCCCCGTCCAGTCTGGCGCGGTACAATGGCTACCCCGCGATGACGTTGTCCGGCATGGCGGCACCCGGGGAATCGTCGGGCGCTGCGCTGGCCGAAATGGAGCAGTTGGCCGATCAGCTGCCGCAGGGGATCGGTTACGAATGGACCGGCATTTCCTACGAAGAAAAGCAGGCGGGCGGCCAGATCGGGTTGCTGCTTGGGCTTTCCCTCGTGGTCGTCTTTCTGGTGCTTGCCGCGCTATACGAAAGCTGGGCGGTCCCGCTGTCGGTTTTGCTGGTGGTTCCCATGGGTGTGCTTGGCGCCGTCCTGTTTTCCATGCTGCGGGGATTGTCGGCGGATGTGTATTTCAACGTCGGATTGATCACGATCATCGGGCTGGCCGCGAAGAACGCCATCCTGATCGTGGAATTTGCGATCGAGGAAGAGGAGCGTGGCAAGTCCGTAATAGAAGCGGTGAAGACCGCCGCCCGGCTGCGACTGCGGCCGATCATCATGACGTCCTTGGCGTTTACCATGGGCATGGTTCCGCTGGTTATCGCTAGCGGCGCCGGGGCAGCCAGCAGAATTGCGGTTGGCACAGGTGTGATGGGCGGCATGATCGCCGCAACCGCCATTGGCATCTTCGTGATCCCCGTCCTGTATCTGCTCGTGCGGCAGAAACTCAGCAAGCACGATCCCAGCGCAGCGGGGGAAGTGGCCGACACCATCGACACCCTACCCGGAGAGGAGCCGGTTCGATGAGATCCGCCATCGCCTTGGCAATCATGGCATCCGCCCTGTCTGGCTGTGTCAGTCTGGCCCCGCAGGACCCCCGACCCGACTTGTCGGTGCCATCGGAATTCGATCCCGATCTACGCCCCGATGGCAGTGTGGTCGCCGCCGAACTCTCCTACGACGAATGGTTTCCCGACGACCGGTTGAACGCCCTGATCGCGAACGCCTTAGCAAACAATCGCGATCTCATCGCCGCGACAGCACGGATTGCACAGGCGCGCGCACGTTTTAGCATTCAAGACAGTCGGCGCCTTCCCGAAATTGTTGCGTCCGCATCTGGATCACGAACGCGCCAAGCACTGACTACTGGCGTAACGACGGGGCAAGGGGCGCCCGAGCCACTGCAACCTGACTCCATCACTTTCAACCGCTTCCAGGTTGGGGTTGGCATAGCATCTTACGAACTCGATTTTTGGGGTCGGATCGCCAATCTTTCTGAAGCAGCGCGAGCAGAATACCTAGCGACCATTGCGGCGCAGCGGGCGTTCTACCTTTCCCTAATCGCAGATACGGCCACTACGTATTACGAGATCGTCGAAACCGAAGAGCAAATCGCTTTGGCACAGGCGACTGCGCAAAGCCGGCGTGAAGGACTTCGTATTGCGCAGCTACGACTGGATGCGGGGGTGACATCGGCGCTCCCGTTCCGGCAGGCGGAAACGCTGCTAACACAAGCTGAACAGCAATTGGCGGTAGAACGCCTAGCATTGGCGCGCCTTCGGAACCAATTGGTGGTTCTGGTAGGTGGGACCATACCGAACGATTTGCCCGGTGGGCTGGAACTAGCGGGTCAGGCTGATGATCGTCGACTTGAAGCGGGGATCTCATCCGACCTGTTGCTGGTGCGGCCGGATATTGTAGCGGCCGAAGAACGACTGCGTGCCGCCCGCGCCAACATAGGCGCTGCGCGCGCAGCGTTTTTCCCGAGTATCTCGCTGACCGGCAATGCTGGCCTGACATCGAATAGCCTCGACGGCTTGTTTGGGACGGACGGCTTTGGCTGGAGCTTCGGACCGTCGATTAGCTTACCGATCTTCGATGCCGGCGCCCGTCGTGCCGATCTTGCCCTTTCGCAGGCTCAGGAAACCGAGTTGTTCGCGAGTTACGACCGTGCGGTACAAACCGCTTTCCGCGAGGTTGCCGATGCATTGGCGGGGCGGCGATATCTCGCTGAACAGATCGACACCCTGGAACGCGCGCTGATTGCGCAGGAACGGATCGCGCGTCTAGCCCAATTGCGATACCGCGAAGGCGTCGCTGATTATCTTGAAGTGCTAGATGCTGAACGTAACTTGTTCGATGCGCAGCAACAACTGCTGACCACCCGCCGTGCTTGGCTGCAAAATCGTGCGACGCTGTTTGTCTCGCTCGGAGGGGGCTTTGATCAAGACGTCGACAATTAAATAAAACTGTTAGTTGTTAATAGATTTGGCACAGAAGACCGCAGGGAACACTAGACTGTCGTTTAGTGTCGATCGATCGCGATTGAGGGGATGCGGCGCGAAAAGGAAAATAGCGTCAGACTCAAGCGAATTATTGCCTATGGACCTTGATTGCTCCACAGAATCTGCAAGTTGGAGAGCCCCTTGTCTTGCTTTACGCTAAGTTAGCGGCTCTTCTACTTCCGCCTCAGCAGCGGATATCGAAAGAACACTTCAGATGCCTATTCCGATTCTGAGCCGGCTACACTCTGATCCAATCTTGATGATTAAGACTTGGACGGTCTGGCTTATGAAAGAAACTGCTATGGCGTGGATTGTAGTATTGTTTGCCGGTATTTCCGAGATCGTCTGGGCAACTGCGATGAAACAGTCGGACGGGTTCACCCCCCCTCTGGCC
>JBASBA010000433.1:0-7510 GCA_049650885.1 Alteraurantiacibacter sp.
TTCTCTGACTTTTCATTGGGCAACGCAATCTGAGGTTGCTGCTCTACCGTGGGCTCGGTTGCTTCCGGCGGCTGAGGCGGAACCTCCGCGGCCTCGGGAAAACCGGATTCCGGCGCTTCGGCCGAACTTGCCTGCTGTGCATCGAACGTTACAATCGCAGCGGTCGGGGGAAAGTCCGGCCTTGCGGTAAAGGCCAGGCTGGCAAGCAGCAGTGCGCTGACATGTACAGTAACAGCCAGACCCAACGCGAAGGCTCGACGCGGTAACAAACGATCACCATACCGCTCGTAGGTTAACTTTTTCAAAGAGGAAAAATTGAAAAATCGCAACGCGTCAGCCGATTGCTGCGATCGACCAAAGTACGCGGCCTAAATCGCTCATGGCATCTTCGCCAGCCGACATTCTCATGAAACATTCCCCTGTTGAACCTATAGTCGCTGCACACCCGGCGAACATTAAAATCCTTAAATTTCCCGATTGAACAATATCTATTACGTTTGAAAACCGAAACCGGATTTGAAGATTTCAAAAATAAGTTTGCGCGCCACAGTTCTTTTCATCGACACGCTCCTAAGCCAAGCTAGAAAACCGAGATGATGGAAGCGATCAACAGTTTTTCAGCACTCCCTACATGGAGCCTGGCCATCGCCGGCTTTGTTCTCGGCGCTATCGTGGGAAGCTATTTCGCCACCATTCTGGCGCGTTGGCCGCGAGGCGAAAGTGCGAATCGGGGTCGCTCGCGCTGCGATAGCTGTTCCCGTCAGTTGAAATGGTTTGAACTTGTTCCGCTCATCAGCGCTCTCGTCTTGGGTGAGACTTGTCGTACGTGCGGTGCGGGTATCCACCGCCAGCACTTCCTGACCGAACTTACCTTCGCCGTTGCAACTTCGACTCTTCTTGTTCTGCAAGCTCCGCTCTGGATTCCGCTCGGCTGGCTGCTGATCATTCTGGGAGCATTCGACGCGCTCTACTTGTGGCTGCCCGATCGGCTCACGCTTATTCTGGCAGTTCTGGCCCTGGCATTGCCACCGCTGGACAGTGCGGCGAGTGTGATCGAAAGAATTTTGGCTGGGGCAGGTACATATGCGGTCATGATACTAGTTGCGGCCGGGTTCAGGCGTCTCACCGGGCGGACGGGCCTTGGGCAAGGGGATGCCAAGCTCATGGGCGCGATGGCGCTATGGGCAGGGCCGCTGCAAACTCCTATAGTTCTGCTTGTCGGGTGTTCTATCGGCCTGGCTGATGCTGTAGTTCGCGTAGCAGGCGGCCGGAACGTCAGGAACGTGCAACTTCCGCTCGGCACTTATCTCTGCCTGTCTGCTTTGTTACTAATGATTTTTACTCAAGTTTTCCTGGAATTCTGACATTACGTCGAAGCTGAAGCAGGTGCACCCGCAACTTGACAATCCTGCCCGACAGCGGGGCGCGATCCGGGCATTTCATCCACTGCGGTGCTGTCATGTCTGGACGGCGCACTGCGATCAAGGGGTGAAGTATGATTGAGCGACTTTGTTGGGTGCAGTCATGTCTTCGGCCTGTTTGTTGTGCGGTATAATAATCCACTGGCCCTGATTAAAGCATCGTGCTCGTGTCACTGCCTCACCACAGGCCATGACGTCAGCGTTGCACCCAATATTGGGCATCGATCAGTATCGGCAATTCTTAATAACTGCCATTCGTTTCATTGATCATCTAATGCTCTAACGTTGGAATTAGAACGCCGGTGCAGAACGCGTAATCGCTTCCTGTTCGCTTTGCGCTTCCCCGTTCGCTTCGATATCAGCAATCAGCCATTTCATCTCGGCAATCTCTCGCTTTTGCGCTTCGATGATTTCGTCGGCCAGCTTGCGCACGCGGGGATCGGAGATGTGGGCCCGTTCGCTGGTGAGGATGGCGATCGAATGATGCGGGATCATAGCGCTCATCCATTCGCTGTCGTCGATCGTTTCCTGGCTGCGCACCAGAAACAGTGCTCCGCAAAATACGACTGCAGCCGTCCCCATTATGATCCAGTTCCTGGCCGCATTACGATACATGCCCCACATGAATATCAGCATGACCACCGCCATCACCGCGCCCATTACGAAAGTCATCCAGAAGCGCGTCTCACTCCAGAACACATGCCCTATCTCATAGGTATTGAGATACATCAGGCCAAACATGATCGCGGTGGATGTGCCCACCATGGCCATGAAGCGCCCGTAATCGCCTTCACCCTTGCCGGAGTGGCTTTCGTTGGTTTGGCCGTGCTGCATATTCGATCCTTGTAGTCGGATGTTCACAGAAAGGCTTTTGCGCCCATCCAGAGGCCCATTCCGATCATGAACAGGTTTTCAGTAAGGGAGATAAAGCCAAGCGGGACATTGCTGGAACCGCCGACACAGGCGCATTTGAGTTCGCGTTTGTCGATATAGACTGCCTTGAACACGCTGACCGCACCGATTGTCCCGATGATAAGCGCGACCGGAACCGAAATGAGCGGCAGCGCATGCGCCGTCATCAAAATGCCCGCCAGGCCTTCCGCGAATGGGTAGACGAACCCGTAGGGCACCCATCGGCGCGCCAGCAGATCGTAATTGAGGAACATGGTCGAGAAGCTGCGCACATCCTGCAGCTTTTGCAGCGCAAGCAGGCACATCGACAGGCTGACGAACCATTCACCGGCGCGCAACGTGATAAGCTCGCCATAGGAAGCCCAGCTCAGTGCCAGCGCCATCAGCGCCGCCATGGCGAAAATCGCGATTACCGGTTGATAGCTGGTTGCGCCTTCATTCTGGACGCTCTTGCCGAAGTGCTCGCGCAGATCATCGTAGCCGCCGATCCGCTTGCCATCGATAAATGTCTGCGGTGTCGTTTTGACATCGTGCTTTGCCTTGAACGCATCGGTTTCCTCCCGAGTTTTGAGGTGATGATCTTCCACCTCGAATCCTTCGCGTTTGAGCAGATCGACGGTTTTCAGACCGTAGGGGCACACATGGTCAGGCATAACCATCCGGTAGACGGAAGCAGTTTTGATGCGGGCCATCAGATGTTCCCCGGATGGTCTGCCCAGACATGAGTGCCCGCAGAACCAAATGCGATGGTCTGAAAAGACTGGCGGTGATCGCCATGCTCCATACCGGGCGAACCCATTGGCATCCCGGCAACTGCCAGACCGGTGACCCCTTCAGGTTTTTCAGCCAAAAGCCGTTCGATGTCGGCGGCGGGCACATGGCCTTCGATGACATAGCCTTCCACCATCGCGGTGTGGCAGGACCGTAGCTGTGCCGGAATACCGTGCGCGACCTTTACCTGTGCCATGTCGGTCCGATCGACCGTTTCGACGGTGTGCGCGCCGCCCTCTTCGAGATGCGCTGCCCATGCATGGCAGCAGCCGCAGCCAGGGTCACGAAGCATCGTCACACTGGCGGCCTGGGCGCTCCATGCTGTGAGCGCGCTGGCCAGCATAAAAGAGCCGACAAGAGTGCGATGAGTGAAAGCAGAACGAATGGTGCTGAGCATTGGAAATCCTTTACAAACAGATATGATGGGGATTGTGGGCCAACGCACCCGCTGGTATTAGCAGCATCATCGCCAGCATCAGGTTGAGCAGAACCTTCACCGCTTTGCCTTCTCGAACAGTTCGATCAGTTCACTGAACTTCTCTTTCTGCTCATCGGCATCGCCGCTGGCGATCGCTTCGGACACACAGCAGGCCGCGTGCTGTTTGAGGATTTCGCTTTCCGCCCGCCCCAGCGCGGCTTTTACTGCCTGCACCTGCGTTAAGATATCGATGCAGTAGCGGTCTTCCTCGACCATGCCCGCAACCCCGCGCACCTGGCCCTCGATCCGGCGCAACCGGTTCACGATTTTGAGGCTATCGGGCTTCATCGAACGTGTCCTTGTTTGCGATACCCATGAGGGTATGCTTGAAATACCATATGGGGGTATATATGCTTGGAGCCTCAAGGAGATTCAAGTCAGATGTTCAATTCTGCCATTTCACGTCGGCGATTGCTTGGAACAGGAGCGTTGGCCGCGGGGGCAATAGCCGCGCCGGCATGGGCCAGAGGCGCTGATGTTCGCCACGGCGGTACGTTAAAACAGGGCTTTGACGAGGTGTCGGGCGCGAGCATCGATCTGACCATTGGCGAAGGCCGCAGGATGGTTCAGGGCCACACCGGGCACGGTATCGCAGTCAATGGCAGCGTTCCCGGTCCGCTGGTGCGCCTGAAGGAGGGGCAGCCGGTCAAACTCAACGTGACCAATGCGCTGAACGAGGACAGTTCCATCCACTGGCACGGTCTGCTCGTTCCGTTCCAGTTCGACGGCGTTCCAGGCGTCAGCTTTCCCGGCATCATGCCAGGCCAGACATTCGTCTATGACCTCCCCCCTATCCGGCAGGCTGGGACATATTGGTGGCATTCGCACTCGGGGATGCAGGAACAGGCCGGGCATTACGGGCCGCTCATCATCGATCCTGCTGGATCGGACCCAATTCAAGCCGATCGAGAATACGTCCTCCTGCTGAGCGAATTCACGCCGCTGCATCCGCATACTATTATGAACAAGCTGAAGAAAGGCGAAGGCTACTTCAATTATCAGCAGCGAACGATGACAGACGATTATCCGTTGTCCGGCGAGGAGCGCTGCATGTGGGCGGAGATGCGGATGATGCCGACAGATATCATCGATGTTACAAGTTCTACCTACACCTACTTAGCCAATGGTTTTGGGCCGGAGGAAATGCCGGAGTTCCTGTTCAATCCTGGTGAAAGCGTGCGGCTGCGCATAATCAACGGCAGCGCGATGAGTTTCTTCAACATCCGCATCCCCGGCGCGACTATGAACGTGGTGGCGGCGGACGGATTGCCCGTGCGGCCCGTGCCGGTGCAGGAGTTCCAGATCGGCACTGCAGAAACCTACGATGTCGTGGTGGAGCCCACCGGTGAGGCCATGACCATCGTTGCTGAATCGATGGACCGCTCCGGGATGGCGCTGGCCACGCTGGCGAGGCGACCTGGTGCACGGGCGGCAATTCCCGCGCTGCGTGATCCTCCGCTGTTGACGATGGCCGATATGGGCATGAGCGGGATGGATCATAGTGGTATGGATCACGGCGGTATGTCCGATGGCGATGCTCAACAAATGCCCGGCATGGATCACTCTACGATGGGGCACGGCTCTGAGGCGGGCGCGATGGCCGGAATGCCGATGGACGGCATGGAGATGCGCGATACGTCGCTGCTGCCACCGGATGTGAAAGTTGGGCCGGGTATCGACATGGTGTCGATGAATCCGGTGGACCGCATGGGTGATCCCGGCATCGGTCTGGGCAACGTTGACCACCGCGTTCTCAGTTACAGGGACCTGGTTGCGCTTAGACCGTGTCCCGATCGGCGCGCACCGTCACGGCAGATGGAAATCCACCTCACCGGCAATATGGAACGCTACATGTGGTCGTTCGACGGCCAGAAATTCACTGCCGTCAGCGACGATCCGATCCGCTTCGTCTACAATGAACGGGTTCGCGTGAAGCTGGTCAACAACACGATGATGGCCCACCCGATCCATTTGCACGGGTTGTTTTTCGAACTGGTAAACGGCGCACCCGATGGGTTCCAACCGCAGAAAAACGTGGTGATCGTGCAACCGGGCGGCAGCGCCACGTTCGACCTCACCGCCAATGAGGAAGGCGACTGGGCGTTTCACTGCCACCTGCTTTACCACATGCATTCGGGCATGTTTCAGATCGTAACAGTCGCGCCGGAAGGGGCGGAAGCGTGATGCGTTTGTCATTCGCCGCTGCCGCGGTGGCAACCTTCCTGCCGAATGCTGCAGCAGCGCAGGACCATTCGGGCCATTCCGCGGTGCCCGCGCAAGAGGTCACCGTTTGCGAAGCCGAAGCGGCCCGTCACCGCGCGATGGGGCATCCCGTTCCAGCAGACCAATGTGCCCCGGTCCGACCGGAAGATACGCCGGAGAAATCCACTGATGCGATGGCGCAATGCGAAGCCGAAGCAGCCCGCCACCGAGCGATGGGTCACGCTGTTAGTGCCGATGGTTGCAGGCCGATGGAAGCGGCCGGGATGGAAAGCGGTGGCACCGCCGCTCCGATGGATCACTCAGCCATGGGCCAACAAATGACGGGCCATGCCAGCGATGCGGATATTCCATCCGGCCCGCCTCCTGCCGCTGCAGGCAGTGGTCCGCCGCGGGCGGCCGATGCGATTTGGGGCGCGGAAGCCATGCGCGGCAGCCGCGCCGCGCTCGCCCGCGAGAATGGCGGAATGAAGACGCTTTGGTTTCAGGGCGATCGCGTCGAATATCGTGCCCGTGAGGGAAGCGATGGCTATCTGTTCGACGTGCAGGGATATTATGGCGGCGATCTCGACAAGCTCTGGCTCAAGTCGGAGGGCGAAGGCAATTTCGGCGAGGACATCGACGACGTCGAGGTGCAGGCTCTTTACAGCCGCGCAATCGGTCCGTTCTTCGATCTTCAGGTCGGCGTCCGTCAGGACTTTGCGCCCATGGACCGGACCTATGCCGTTGTCGGCGTTCGGGGACTGTCACCTTATCTGTTCGAGATCGATGCGGCTGCATTCATGTCCGATCGTGGCGATTTGACTGCGCGGATGGAGGTCGAGCTGGATCAGCGCATTACCCAGCGTCTAATTCTCCAGCCCCGTGCCGAGGTTAATCTGGCCCTTCAGGATGTGCCAGAACTGGGTATCGGTGCGGGACTGGACAGCGTGGAGATCGGGCTGCGCCTGCGATAGGAGATTATGCGCGAGTTCGCCCCCTATGTCGGGATAGAGCAGGAATGGAAAGTTGGGCAAAGCGCGACATTTGCTCGCGCGGATGGTGAAGAACCCGGCGTCACAAATTACGTGCTCGGCGTGCGATTCTGGTTCTAGCTTCGCACGCTTCTCGGCGGCCAATGTCTTGGGATTGAACAGCAAGGTTCTCATGAGGAAACTAAACCCTGACTGTCCGCTGTCGGTTTAACAGCAGACAGTCTGCTAACAGGGGCGCGACAGTCCTTCTTGTGCGGTTCGGTCGCCTTCAGGTGAAAGGTTGGAAAAAGCCGCTGCTCTGGATCGGTGTGCGCTCAAGCATCGCGCTGCTCCCTGCTGATCTGTGGCCTGTCCCCATTCTCGCTCAAGCTTGCGGATCAGGGCATGTTGCCGCCTCACTTGCTCAATCGCGACCCACGCATCGCGCATTCTCCCGGCGCCGCATACCACCATTTCCGTGACTGGCGCGCCCTGCTGCTGGCTTTGGCGAGTGAAGGTTATGTCGAGCTTTCCAGCGCTGCTCAGGCCGCCGTCGGATCCAGCCAGTCGCCAGAAAGGACATTGCTCGAATTGGGGCTTCAATTCGTGGGCTTTGCCACCTCAAGCCCTCGGTTGCTGGAGTTGATGTACGAAAGCGAGTTGACGAGCCCCTCTCTACACCCGGTCCTCGTCGAATATCAGGACATCGGCCATGCCGCCCTGATCAAACCCCTGCGTGCAGCCTTCTCAAATGC
>JBASBA010000434.1:0-8913 GCA_049650885.1 Alteraurantiacibacter sp.
ATCCAGGCCGACCGCGAATACGTGCTGCTGCTCAGCGAGTTCACTCCGTTGCATCCGCATACGATCATGAACAAGCTGAAGAAAGGCGAGGGTTACTTCAACTATCAGCAGCGGACCATGACCGACGATTACCCTCTGTCCGGCCCAGAACGCCGCATGTGGGCGGAGATGCGGATGATGCCGACCGACATCATTGATGTCACCAGTTCCACCTACACTTATCTTGCCAACGGGTTCGGGCCGGAGGAAATGCCGGAGTTCCTGTTCAATCAGGGCGAAAGCGTGCGTCTGCGCATCATCAACGGCAGCGCGATGAGCTTCTTCAATATCCGCATCCCCGGCGCGACGATGAATGTGGTGGCGGCTGACGGGCTGCCGGTGCGTCCCGTGCCTGTGCAGGAGTTCCAGATCGGCACCGCAGAAACCTACGATATCGTGGTGGAGCCGACGGGCGAGGCCATGACCATCGTCGCGGAATCGATGGACCGTTCCGGCATGGCGCTGGCAACGCTGGCGAGCAGGTCAGGCGCGCGGGCGGCAATTCCTGCGCTTCGCGACCCGCCGCTGCTGACAATGGCCGATATGGGAATGAGCGGGATGGACCATGGGGGCATGGATCATGGCAACATGACCGATGGCCAAGCGGCATCAATGTCCGGCATGGATCATTCGGCCATGGGGCACGGCGATGATACGGCAACGGGTTCGATGGCGGGAATGTCGATGGATGGCATGAACATGCGAGACACGTCGCTGTTGCCACCAGATGTGAAGGTTGGGCCTGGTATCGACATGGTTGCGATCAACCCCGTGGACCGCATGGGTGACCCCGGCATTGGCCTCGATACAGTCGACCACCGCGTATTGAATTACAGGGATCTCGTCGCGCTCAAACCTCACGGTGACAGGCGAGTGCCGTCACGCGAAATGGAAATCCATCTGACCGGCAACATGGAACGCTACATGTGGTCGTTCGACGGAAAGAAGTTCACCGCCGTCAGCGACGATCCCATCCGCTTCGTCTATAACGAGCGCGTCCGGGTGAAGCTGGTCAACAACACCATGATGGCGCACCCGATCCACTTGCACGGCTTGTTCTTCGAGCTGGTGAACGGCGCGCCCGATGGGTTCCAGCCGCAGAAGAACGTGGTGATTGTGCAACCCGGCGGCAGCGCGACGTTCGACCTTACCGCGAATGAGGAAGGCGACTGGGCGTTCCACTGTCACCTTCTCTATCACATGCATTCGGGCATGTTCCAGATCGTGACGGTCGCCCCGGAAGGAGCGGGAGCATGATGCGCTTGGCATTCGCCACTGTCGCGGTGGTTACCTTTTTGCCGAATGCTGCAGTGGCGCAGGACCATTCGGGCCATTCCGCATCACCTTCACAGGAGGTCACCGATTGCGAAGCCGAGGCGGCGCGTCACCGCGCGATGGGACATCCCGTTCCAGCAGACCAGTGCGCGCCAGTTCGTATGGAGGAACCTCCGCAGCAACCCGTTGATACGATCGCAGAATGCGATGCCGAAGCGGCGCGGCATCGCGCGATGGGGCATGCCGTCCCACCAGACCAATGTGCTCCGACCCGACCGGAGGATGCGCCGGTGCAAACCACCGATCCGATGGCCAAATGCGAAGCCGAAGCAGCCCGCCACCGGGCCATGGGTCACGCGGTTTCTGACGATAGTTGCAAGCCGATGGAAGCGGGTGGGATGGAAATGGGCGCCACCGCCGCTCTGATGGATCACGGGGCCATGGGCCACCAAATGCCGGGCAACAATGCCAGTGATATGGTTATTCCATCCGGCCCACCCCCTGTTGCTGCGGGCAGTGGTCCGGCGCGGGCAGCTGATGCAATCTGGGGCGCGGAAGCGATGCGCGAAAGTCGCGCCGCGCTTGCCCGCGAGAACGGCGGAATGAAGACGCTCTGGTTTCAGGGCGATCGCGCCGAATATCGTGCCCGCGAGGGAAGCGACGGCTATCTGTTCGACGTGCAGGGATATTACGGCGGCGATCTCGACAAGTTTTGGTTCAAGTCGGAGGGCGAAGGCAGTTTCGGGGAGGAGATCGAAGAAGTCGAAGTGCAGGCTCTTTATAGCCGCGCCATCGCACCGTTCTTCGACCTACAGGCCGGTGTGCGCCAGGACTTCGCGCCAATGGACCGAACTTACGCCGTCGTCGGCGTGCAGGGATTGGCGCCATATCTGTTCGAGATCGATGCGGCTGCATTTTTATCGGACCGCGGCGATCTGACCGCGCGGATGGAACTTGAGCTGGATCAGCGGATCACCCAGCGCCTCATTCTTCAACCGCGCGCCGAGGTCAATCTGGCAGCGCAGGACGTGCCGGAGCTTGGCATCGGAGCCGGACTGGACAGTGCGGAGATCGGCTTGCGTCTGCGATATGAGATTACGCGCGAGTTCGCCCCCTATGTCGGCATAGAGCAGGAGTGGAAAGTAGGGCAGAGCGCGACATATGCTCGCGCAGGTAGTGAAGATCCCAGCGTCACAAATTTCGTGCTTGGTGTGCGCCTCTGGTTCTAGCTCCGCGCGTTCTTCGGTGCCCGATACGCTTTTGACTGAACGGCAAGATATATCGGTCGGGAGTTGATTCCTGACATTCCGCTTTCGGCCCAGAAGCTTCCCAACCCAGCGTTCATTACCTGGCCAATTACGGCCAAGGAGATGAACCATGGAATACTCTCAATTTGACCCCGCGATGCAGACCCGCGCAGCTTGGAACGCTGGCAAGAACGTCGGTAGCAAGCGGCTACTGACGCAGAAGCAGATTTGGGCGATCCGCTTTCATCTTGATCGCGAAGGGCGTCTTCGGGACAAGGCGCTGTTAGATCTCGCGATCGAACAGCAAGCTGCGCGGCTGCGATCTAGTCAAGATCAAGATCGGCGAGGTCGTTGCTGATGGTGAGATTCGCAATCGGGCAATTGTCATTCAGCAAATAACCAACCGGCCGGTTCAGTTCGAACTGACCGCCGATGTGCGTGCCACCTTGCTAGCGTGGCTTGAACGTCGAGGCGGCTCAATAGGCGATTATCTGTTTCCCAGCCGTATCGACCTCTCAGGTCACATGAGCACGCGACAGTATGCACGCTTGGTTGACGAATGGGTGACGGCGATCGGACTGCGGAAGGCTGAGTACGGCACGCACTCGCTTCGGGGGACGAAGGCAGCAATGATCTATCGCGCAGCCGGGGACATCCGCGCGATCCAGATCCTGCTTGGCCACACGAAGATCGAAAACACTGTGCGCTATTTGGGCGTCGGCCTCGAAGACGCTTTGCTCTTAGCCGAGCGAACTGAAATCTAGCCAAAGAAGCGGTCGGTCCGCAGTTCTGATCGACCGCTTCCAGGGCGGCAAACCCATGCGATAATTGGCCGAAATTGGGGTGGAGAGCAGACATAAGCCCTGTTAGCATCAAAACAGATGGTAAGCAGGAAGCCACTAGTGATCAGCGGGTTGGCGGCGATGGCGGTCGGATACCTAGTTCTGCCGATTTATGTAGGCATGTCGCGGGATGCGACGGACATTCTGGCGGCAGCGCTCCTGCCTCTGGCGATATGCATTTGGACCTACGAAGACCACAGGAACCAGAGGCCATCGGCACAGCTTTTTGGGGTGCTCGTTCCGGCGTTTCTGGTGATGTTTTCGGTTGGTGCTTGGGTGCTTCTCAGCGGCGTCAGGTTTGGAGTGCTTATCCCCATCAACGCTGTCATTGGTGGCGTTCTTTACTGGTTTATCGACAAGCACATTCCCGCTGGCTCAGACTGAAAGCCGTCCCAGCCTAATGTCCGCTAATGGGCCGGCTACGGACAGTCTGTTTTGATTCAGGCTTTGGTCGTTAGCTGACAGGCAGGAATGTCATCGCGAACCCCGCAGACCGGAATGGCAACTAACGGCCCAATTCCTGACATTAATGCCAGCACGTATTTGTTAGCCACTCTTAGGCCGATTGCTATCAGGCAAGTTTGGTGCAACGCATCATGAAAACTAGCGTCTCACTAAACTTGACTTTGCATAGAGTTTAAATGGCGGCATGCGACGCCATACTGACACGTAGGCTAATGGCCTTCCTTTCGGCCCAGATCCCAATTACGACTTGAGAAGAATGACCCCTGCCGAGTTTATCCAGAAATGGCACGCCGCCGAATTGAAAGAGCGCACTGCCTCACAGTCGCATTTCAACGATATCTGCCGCTTGCTAGACATCGACGACCCGATCACAGTCGACCCCAAGGGTGACTGGTTCACTTTCGAAAAGGGAGCGTCGGAGACTGGCGGGGGCGAGGGCTGGGCAGATGTATGGCGCAAAGGATGCTTCGCCTGGGAATACAAGGGCAAGAAGAAGAACCTCGACCGCGCCTTCGCCCAGCTCCAGCAATACGCTATCGCGCTGGACAATCCTCCGCTGCTGATCGTCAGCGACATGAACCGGTTTCGCGTCCACACCAATTGGACAAATACGGTGCAGGAGGTGCACGATTTCGCGCTCGATGACCTGCTGGACGGCGCCACTCGCGATCTGCTGCGCAACTGCTTCCTCGATCCTGAGCGTTTGAAGCCAGCCAAGACGCGGCAGATGCTGACAGAAGAGGCGGCTGAGGAATTCTCCCAGCTGGCCCAACGCCTGCGGTCGCGCGGGCACGAGGCTCACGCCGTCGCTCATTTCGTCAATCGGCTCGTGTTCTGCATGTTCGCCGAGGATGTTGGCCTGCTGTCCGATCACATGTTTACCGCCATGCTCAAGGCGAGCGCGCCCAAGCCTGACACCTTTGCCACGAACGCAGCGATCCTGTTTGGGGCGATGAAATCGGGAGGGCTAGTCGGCTTCACAAAGGTCGAATGGTTTAACGGCGGGTTGTTCGACGATGATAGCACTTTGCCCCTCGAACGCGCGGATATCGATAACCTGATTGCTGCCGCCGCTCTGGACTGGTCCGAGATCGATCCCTCGATCCTCGGCACTCTGTTTGAGCGTGGGCTAGACCCGGATAAGCGCAGCCAGCTTGGCGCGCATTACACCGATCGCGACAAGATCATGCAGATCGTGGAGCCGGTCATCATCTGTCCCTTGATGGAGGAATGGACGGCAGTTCGTGCGAAAATCGAAGAAGCGATAGCCAAGGCCGAAAAGGCGAAAGGCGGCGCCAGAACGCGGGCCGAGACTGAAACCAAACGGCTGCAGGCCGAGTGGCACGAGCGTTTGCGCAATTTCCGCGTGCTCGATCCCGCTTGCGGATCGGGCAACTTTCTCTACCTGTCGCTGTTGGCACTCAAGGATATCGAGCATCGCACGAACCTTGAGGCCGAAGCGCTGTCACCGACGCTTGCCGCGCGTTTCCCATCGAGCGGGCCGGAGAACGTCATGGGGATAGAACTGAACCCCTATGCGGCAGAACTGGCTCGTGTCTCGGTCTGGATCGGCGAGATTCAGTGGATGCGGCGCAATGGTTTTGAAGCAGCGAAGAACCCGGTCCTGAAGTCGCTCGCCAATATCGAGAACCGCGATGCGGTGCTGGTAACGGACGAACTTGGCAATCCGCTGCTAGACAAGAACGGCAAACCGCAGCGGGCGGCGTGGCCAGAAGCGAATGTGGTGGTAGGCAATCCGCCGTTCCTTGGCTCATCGAAAATGCTGGACGAGCTTGGCGAGACTTATTCTTCTTCACTGCGCAAA
The DNA here is from genome assembly GCA_049650885.1 of Alteraurantiacibacter sp. Taxonomy (GTDB): domain Bacteria; phylum Pseudomonadota; class Alphaproteobacteria; order Sphingomonadales; family Sphingomonadaceae; genus Alteraurantiacibacter. The sequence continues at coordinate 5,694 of JBASBA010000434.1, forward strand.
GCTTGGTCACAAGTTCCTGGAGGAGCTGATCTTGTCTGCTTCTGGTTTGCCGGAGCATGGGACCGAATTTTGGCTGGAAAGCTAGAAATTGCAGGGCTGGTCTCCACGAACTCTATTCGTGGTGGTGCGAACCGCGAGGTACTCAAGCCTATCGTCGAGGACGGTGCCATTTTTGAAGCCTGGAGCGACGTGGAATGGACTGTTGATGGGGCGGCAGTACGAGTTTCGCTGATTGCATTTGGACCGGACAAAGAGATTCAATCTCATTTAAATGGGACGCCAGTTGAGAGGATTGGCTCTGATCTAACGCCGACAATCGATAATGTAGACCTGACCAAAGCTTCGCAGCTCAAACGGAATAAGGGGGTCTGCTTTGAAGGTTTCAGAAAATACGGAAACCTAGACATTGATGGAGAAACGGCGAGACGATGGTTGAACATGCCCCTGAATGTGAATGGGGAGCCAAACTCTACCGTCCTCCGCCCTTACATCGGGGGCCTAGATATAGTCCGGAGACCAAACGACGTTTGGGTTATCGATTTTTTCGGCTTCGACACCGAGGCCACAGCCTCACAATTCGAAGCGCCATTCGAACACGCATTGCGCGCTGTGAAGCCCTATCGCCTGACCGTTAGGGACAAACAGCGCCGCGAGAAGTGGTGGCAGTTTGGTAGAAGCGGTGCGAACCTGAGAAACGCGCTGAGCCCGTTGACAAGGATGATAGTCACTCCAAGGGTATCAAAGTATCGCCTATTCACTTGGGAAAAAGTGAGTGTCAGACCGAGCGACGCGACGAATGCAGTGGCTCGCGACGATGATGTGACATTCGGCATCCTGCACAGCCGCTTCCACGAAATCTGGTCGCTGCGCTTAGGCACGTTCCTTGGCAAAGGCAACGATCCCCGCTATACGCCTTCGACCACATTCGAGACCTTTCCCTTCCCCGAAGGCCTCACCCCCGACATCCCCGCCGACGACTACGCCGGTGACCCTCGCGCTCAGGCCATTGCCGCTGCCGCCGAACGGCTCAACGAGTTACGGGAACACTGGCTCAACCCGCCCGATCTGGTCGAGCGAGTGCCCGAAGTGGTCGAAGGCTATCCAGACCGCATCCTGCCCACGGACGAGGCCGCTGCGAAGGAACTGAAGAAGCGCACCCTCACCAATCTGTACAACGCCCGCCCAGCCTGGCTCGATCACGCCCATCGCGCGCTTGAGGAGGCGGTCGCCGATGCTTATGGCTGGGGCGACGAATACCGCGCTGGAAAACTAATTGACGATGAAGTACTCGCTCGCCTCTTCCGGCTTAATCAGGAAAGGGCGATTGGATAATCTACGTTCCAACTAGCCATCTAAACGATTGCCAGCCTTTATAATAGGCAAGCGGTCGTTGGAATGGCCACAATTGGGGCGCGAAGCTAAACTGCAGATTCTGGGCCGGTAGCTGACTGTCGGCTTTTGACTGGCGAACCTCGGTAATCCGCCATTTGGCCGCCGCCCACGTTGCGCAACTAGTTTGCTTCTCCTGCAACTTCTATAAGAGCCCCTTTCGCACGAGACACGGATTGGGAAACCCTCATGAGCGACACACGCACCGAAACCGATTCCATCGGACCGATGGAGGTTCCCGCAAGCGCTTACTGGGGTGCGCAGACCCAGCGCAGCCTTCACAATTTTCCCTTTCCCGCGCACCACCGCATGCCCATTGCGATCGTTCACGCGCAAGCGGCGGTCAAGCAGGCGGCGGCACGCGTTAATCGGCAGCATGGCCTCGAAGCAAAGCTCGCTGATGCGATCGAGGCGGCAGCGGATGCAGTGCAGACGGGCGATTATGACGATCAGTTTCCTCTGACCATCTTTCAGACGGGGAGCGGCACGCAGACCAATATGAACGTGAACGAGGTGATCGCCGGGATCGCCAACGAGGAACTCGCGGGTATCCGCGGAGGCAAGGAGCCGGTTCACCCCAACGACCACGTAAATAAATCGCAGAGCTAGAACGACAGTTTTCCAACCGCGATGCACGTGGCAGCGGTGCTGACATCGCGGCAGATGCTACTGCCTGCGATGGATACTCTTCATTCCGCGCTCGACAGCAAAGCGCGCGCTTTCAATGGTATCGTTAAAATCGGGCGAACCCATGCGCAGGATGCGACGCCGCTGACGCTGGGACAGGAATTCTCTGGCTACGCCGCGCAGATGGCCAGCTGCCGAGAACGGATAGTAGACTCGCTCGAGCGTGATCTCAGGGTTCTCGCGATCGGGGGCACGGCGGTCGGGACCGGTTTGAACGCGCCCGAGGGCTGGCGAGGCGATACGGTCGCGGCGCTTTGCGAAATCACCGGCGAGCAATTCAGGCCGGGCGAAAACTCGTTTGAACAGCTCGCAGCCAAGGACGGACTGGTCTCTTTCTCGGGAGCGCTTAATACGCTGGCCGTCGCGCTGAACAAGATAGCCAACGACATCCGGTTGCTCGCTTCCGGCCCCCGCTCTGGCCTAGGAGAATTATCGCTTCCGGCGAACGAACCGGGCAGTTCGATCATGCCAGGCAAGGTCAACCCGACACAGGTCGAGATGCTGACGATGGTTGCCGCGCAGGTGATCGGCAACCACCACGCAGCCACGATCGGCGGGATGCAGGGCCAGTTCGAATTGAATACCTTCATGCCACTGATTGGATCGAACGTGCTGCATTCGATCGAGCTGCTCGCTGTCGGCATGGATAGTTTCGCTCGCCGCTGCATCGAGGGGATCGAGGCAAACGAGGAGCGGATCGCCGAACTGGTCGAGCGCTCGTTGATGCTGGTCACCGCGCTCGCACCGGAAATTGGCTACGACAACGCCGCGGCAATCGCCAAGCATGCGCTGAAGAATGGTCGAACGCTCAAGGAAGCCGGCTTGGAACTCGGCTTGGTTGATGCCGAAACCTTCGACCGCCTCGTGCAGCCCCAGAACATGGTGTAGAAAATACCAACGACAGCTCTTGGGCCGTTAGCTGACCGTCCGCTTTTAGTGGACAGAGTTCCGACAGCTGCCATCTGACACTCAGTACGGTAGCGGACACGCAGAGGATCAGACGGGCGTGGCCAGCTTCATGATAATGAGTCCGGAGACGAATAACGCCGCGGCCGTTATTCGCATAAAATTCACGGCTTCACCGAAGTAGACAATTCCTATAATAAAAGCCCCTACAGCGCCGATACCAGTCCATATCGTAAAG
>JBASBA010000435.1:0-1702 GCA_049650885.1 Alteraurantiacibacter sp.
GTCTCCGCCCGTGCGGGCATGGACGTGGTGCTGCTCGACCGTTCGCAGGAGGCGGCGGAGAAGGGCAAGTCCTACACGAAGGACAAGCTCGGCAAGCGCATGTCCGATGACAAGCTGCAGCCGATCCTCGATCGCATTCACCCGACTACGGATTTTGCCGATCTTGCTGGCTGCGACTTCATCATCGAGGCCGTGTTCGAGGACCGCGACATCAAGCGGGAAACCACCGAGAAGACGGAAGCCGTCCTTGGCGCGGACGTCATCTTCGGCTCCAACACCTCGACCCTGCCGATCACGGGCCTCGCCAGGGCGCATTCGAAGCCGGAGAATTTCATCGGCGTTCATTTCTTCTCGCCCGTCGAGAAGATGCCTCTGGTCGAGATTATTGTCGGAGAGAAGACCGGGCCGGAAGCCATTGCGAAAGCGCTGGATTACGTCGCGCAGATCCGGAAGACGCCCATCGTCGTCAACGACAGCCGCGGCTTCTATACGTCGCGCTGTTTCGGCACTTATGTGCAGGAGGGGACGACCCTATTGGGCGAAGGCATCACGCCCGCGCTTATCGAGAATGCCGGCAAGCACATGGGCATGCCGGTCGGTCCGCTCGCCGTGTCCGACGAGGTTTCCATCGAACTTGGCCACAAGGTCATGCAGCAGACGAAGAAGGACATGGGCGACGCCTACAAGGCGGGCGCTGCCGACGACGTCGTCGAGAAAATGATGGCCGAAGGTCGCCACGGCCGCAAGAACCAGAAGGGCTATTACGAATATGCCGAGGGCGGCAAAGGCAAGACGCTCTGGCCGGGTCTGAGCGAAGCGTTCCCGCCAAAGGACCAGGCGGTGCAGCCGCAGGTCGAGGAAGTTCAGGAACGTCTGAAATTCCGCCAGCTGGTCGAATGCGCGCGGTGCTTCGAGGAGGGTGTGCTGGAAACACCCGAAGACGGCGATCTGGGCGCAATTTTCGGCTGGGGTTTCCTGCCCTTTACGGGGGGGCCTTTCAGCCACATGGACACGCTTGGACTGGACCATGTGGTCCGCGTCCTCGACCGTCTGGCACAGGCGCATGGGGAGCGTTTCAACGCGCCGAAACTGTTGCGCGACATGGCCGAAAAGGGCGAAACCTTCTATGGCAACGCAGCGAAGCGGAAGGCGGCGTAGGCTCCTCAATCGTTTCTGTGTTCAAATGGAGAGACGAGCCAGGCCGAATATGAATTGGGGGTGGGGCGCACGAGACGTCGCCGCCCCGTTTTCGACCCGGACTCAGCTCGCCGCACAAGCGAGTCGATTCACCGCGCGAGGCCAATGTGTTACTTCCTTGTTAAGCTTTCCTCCTGCATAAGGACATTCAGGCAGGAGAGGGCAACACATGCGCGCGGCAACTTCCACCAATAGCATTTTCGAATTTCGGCGGTTGTCCGCTTCGATGGTCGTCATGGCCGCTTTTTTCATGTTCGCCCTGACACAACCTGTCGCCGCGCAGTCGCTGCGTGAGGTTCCGAAATACGCCGCCATTGTCATAGATGTGGATACGGACGAGGTCCTTTACGCCCGCAATGCCGACGCCGCGCGTCATCCAGCGTCGATCACGAAGGTCATGACATTGATGCTGGCCTTCGACGCGCTCGACGCGGGCAAGATCAAGATGACCGACCGGGTCGTCATGTCGAAGCACGCCGCCGCGCAGCCACCATCGAAACTGGGC
>JBASBA010000436.1:0-6384 GCA_049650885.1 Alteraurantiacibacter sp.
TTTGACGATACCCCCGCGCTTGGCGCAAATATCGAACGTGGATCGGAATTGCTGGGCATCGGCACCACGGGCAACAACATCATAACGGTGAACACCCTGCTGGCGAATGATGGCGCGCAGGGCGTGATCAATGCACTTGGGCCGGCGGATACCGGCGTTACCCGCGTGTTGCGTATCAGGGATGCCAGCGGCGTCGAGCGCGAGGTGAGCATCACGAAAGAGGATTTCGAACTCGATCCAGTACCCCGCTACGGTTCGCAGATACTCAATGATGGTGGCAAGCAGGTGGGGTATGTTCGCCTGACCAATTTCATCAATCCGGCCATCGATGACCTGCGCGAAGCCTTTGCCGGTTTCCGCGCCGCCGGCGTCACCGAGTTGGTGATCGATCTGCGCTACAACGGCGGTGGCGGTATCAATGTGAATGAATTTTTCGGCGATCTGCTGGGCCGCGATCTGGACGGGCAAGTGTTCGAGACTATTGCATTCCGGGACAGCAAATCGTCCAACAACGAAACCTATCGGTTCAATGCGCGGCCGCAGTCGATCGCACCGACGCGCATCGCCTTCATCACCACCCGTGGCTCGGCCTCTGCGAGTGAGGCGCTGATTAACGGAATGCAACCCTATCTGGGCAACAATCTGGCGATTATCGGCGAGAACACGTTCGGCAAGCCTGTCGGCCAGTCGGCATTCGACCTTTCAGCGTGCGACGACCGCCTGCGTATCGTCACGCTGAAGCTTGAGAATGCCAACGGCCAGGGTGAGTATTTCAACGGGCTGGCCGGTACCGTGCCCAATTCGTGCCGCGCGAATGACGATGTCTCCCGCGATTTCGGCGATCCCGAAGAAGAAATGATCTCCACCGCGCTGGATTTCCTGGCCGGTCGTAGCTGTACGCCGATCGCAGGCGGCACGGCCACCACGCAGTCTGCAACACCGCGCGGCCTGCTGGCGCCCGAGCGGCCTTCCAGCGTGATCGAGCATGAGGCACCCGGCGTCTACTAGCTGGCGATGCTGTTGGGCATGCTGTCGGGGGGCCGGTTAGGGTTCCCCGATATCGTCACCTTCGCGCCATGCGCAGCCTTCCTGCTGCACTGTGCCGATTTGCAGGGTAGCGACGAACGGATAGCTGCGATTGCTCATCCCGTCCGAGCATTGCGCTGGTGTGATCGCCAGATCCAATGCGCTTCCGTCCAGCGTTCCGCTGAAGGCCAGTCCGCCGCGCCCGGCAAAGCGCGACACGGGCACCCGAACGCCATCCATAATTCCCGGCGTGCGATAAAGCATCGTGCCACCCTCGATCCGGGCATTCCAGAACGGCTCTGTCCCGGTGAGATTGATAACTGCACCATCTGCAATCCCGGAAAAGGCGTGCCCATCATCAAAGTTGCCCGGTACGTTTCCTGGCTCGCCTTGCCCGCAAGATGCCAGCACAAGGGCCAGGAATGGCGCAATTCGGTGGGTTGCCATGACTTTTGTAACCTTATTTGGGTGCTGACCAATGTCTAAGCGACCGTGAGTGGAACATCCAGCCCCACTAACGCGTTGATAGGCCAAACAAGTTTAAAGCCGGAGTTAGAATATGAAACTCTCGCCCTGGATTCTGGGCGCCGTTGCCCTTGTGCCAATTGCTGGCGCGGCCATCGGCTCACACATGAGCACGGACCCCGTCGGGGTCCACCAAGACGTTCTCGCCAGCCTCCCTATTACCCCCCAAATAGCGCATGCAAGCACAACAGCGAAAGCCCGGCCCCGCCTTCCCGATCATTATGCGATGGAAACGCCGGAAGGTGTTGTCGAAGTCCATGAACTGGCAATGCGTGGGCGTCTGAAGGATCGTTATGGCTTTGGCCAGCGGTACGAGGATGAGTATGATTACTCCTACGAAGCCGATCTCTCGGCGCAGGAATCGCTTTGGGAAAGCGATCGACCTGAAGATCGGGCCGAGCGGGCATTGTCGGATAGCGATCCCCACACACCCAGTACCGCGAATCGTCCCACCAGCTCAGCGCAGCCTGCGGAGCGATATTACAGCGTGATGCAGGAAGCACGCACGGGTGAAGACATCCAGACCGGCGTAGCGACAATTGGAGGTGGCGTGATAGAGGTTGAGGTCGCCGAACCCCGCAATGGCAATGCCAGAACGATCAACGTGGCGGGCGAGATCGCTTCGCTCTACTAAACATGCCGACCAGGGTGAACTAGGCGGCAAATCCCAATAGGATCGTTGCCCCGCCAAGTCCAAGCGAGAGCGGAATACGCAACGCCAGCCACCACGGCGGCCTGATCGTCACCAACCTTATATCGACCAGTGCACTAAAAATGATCGCGACCCCCAGAACGATCAGGGACGGCCCTGGCCAGATTGCGCCAAATACCCACGGCAGGAATGTCACCAACGCAAGCAGGCTAGGCACGACAGCCGCAACCCAAAGCCATTTTGGCGCGCGGCGTCCTGCGTCTGGCGCGCCAGCGGCCATCCCCCACCATAAACCACCCAGAAAACTGAGAATAAGCGCGGCATAGGCCCAGCCGATCGCCAGTGCACTCCAGCGCCACTCAGGCGGACCCATCCATGCCGCAGCAACAGCTGCGAACTGTGGCAGTAGTCCTGCGAAACCAAGAAGGCGAGCAGCGGGAGGAGTGGGTTTCATCGCCGGTCAGCCTAACACATTTGCGCGGTGTCATGAAAGTATAGCAAAAGGGGCGAGCCCGCGAAGGCCCGCCCCATTGTCCGTTTCAATTCAAATCCGCTTACGGCATCAACACGGCATCAATTACGTGGATGACACCATTCGAAGCATCAACATCGGTCATCGATACGGTGGCCGTGTTGCCCTGTGCATCCTGAAGAACGACGTTGTCGCCGTCCATCATCGCTGTCAGCGTTCCGCCGTTGACGGTTTCGATCGTATAACCACCTTCACCGGCTTCCTGAATGGCGGAGGTAAGATCAGCGGCCATCACTTCGCCCGATATCACGTGGTAGGTGAGGATGCTGCCGAGCTGATCGGTATCTTCTGTCGTCAGCGTTTCGACGGTACCATCTGGCAAAGCGTCAAACGCAGCGTTCGTCGGCGCGAACACTGTGAACGGACCGGCACCCGAAAGCGTCTCGCCAAGGTCTGCTGCTGTAACAGCGCTTACCAGCGTAGAGAAGTCAGGGTTGCCCTGTGCCACTTCGACGATGGTGCCCGGCATACTCGCCTCGGCATTGGCCATTTCATCGGCCATCATCGTATCGTCATCCATGGTGGTATCTTCAGCGGGTTCGCCGCAGGCGACAAGCGCGAGTGCAGCGGCAGAAGCAGTGAGAATATGGAGGGTCTTCATAATTGAATCCTTGCTTTGTCGAAGCGGGTGACGGTCCGAAATCCGGTCCATCGTAACCCGACGTTCATCAAAGCAATGGCTGAAAAGACTGCTTGTTCCAATTATGGCAGAAACATGGCCGAAAGCACGTAGTCTCGCGTTTACGGCGTAATTCTACTGGATGCTGTGGGTGGGCTGCACAGTCATTTGTTCCAATTCGGCTTCAGCCTCGGCCTCTTGCCGCTCTTTGCGAACCTGGACCGCCTTGGCCCGATCACTTTCTACCTTTTGCGCCTGGTGGGCGAGGCCGCGCCAGGTCTTTTCCGATCTCAGCGCGCGGTCGCGCACATTGTCCAGCTTCGCCTTCGAGGCTTCTGCCGCAGCCTCGTCGGCTCGGGCGTTATAGAATGCATATGTCTGGGCGATAGGGTCTCTCCCGCTGGTGACCGGATAGGGTAGGCCCCTCCCGCCGCATGATACACGCAAGCGTGAGGGGCCTGAAACGAACGCTTAGTCAGCGGCCGAGAGGTTCACGGCGCTTTCTTTGCCGTTACGGCCCATTTCAACGTCATAGTTCAAACGCTGTTCTTTATCGAGTGACTGCATGCCAGCGGCCTGTACGGCCGTGATGTGCACGAAGCTGTCGTTGGAGCCGTCGTCGGGCTGGATGAAGCCATAGCCCTTATCAGCGTTGAAAAACTTTACGGTGCCGGTCTTCGACATAATTGAGTTCCTTTCAAGAACGTATGTATTGCCCCCGAACGAAATGCCCGAGGGTCGTGCGTCAAATCGTCCGATGAAAGGAAAACGTCGTCTGGTTTACGCCGGGGCCTTGAAAGGCAGTCGGCGGTAGGCAAATTTCGAAGTCCGTCGCAAATTTCGACGTCAGCAGCAGCGCATGTAACACGCGCTTGCCCGATCTCCTAATGATTGCTGCCCGCCCCGTCGCCTGCCATGAGCCTCGCAAGGAGATCGCGGCGATGACCGGCAATGACGAAGACTATGTTTACGACGAAGATAGCGGCGATTGGATGCCCGCCTCCCAGCTCGCTGTAAAACAGGCGCAGGCCGATTTTTCGGATGATGCGGTGGAAGTGCGCGACGCTGTAGGCAATCTCTTGGCTAACGGTGATCAGGTTACGCTGATAAAGGACCTGGACGTAAAGGGCGCCGGCAGAACATTGAAACAGGGAACGCTGATCAAGTCGATCCGTCTCACCGGTGACGCGCAGGAGATCGACTGCAAGTTCCCCGGCGTCAAGGGCCTCGTCCTGCGAGCGGAATTCGTGAAGAAGCGCTAGTCTTCGATCACCCGGCCAAGAATACGCACCGGACACAGGCCAACATCCCCGCCGATACCGGAGGGAACCAGCAGGTTCTCCCAGTCGCCGGTGCAGACACTGTTTGTACCGCGCACGTCCAGCGCCAGCCGCATGTTGTAATCAAGCTCCGGGCAAGGGCCGGTCGTCTCCAGCAACCAGCTTTCGTTCCTGCCTGCGTCGATCAGGATCCGCTCGTTACGGCTGGAGCCGGCGGGCGCGTTGGAATAACCCCGGATTTCGCGGGTGGAGAAACACGCGCGCTGTGTATCGAGATTGGCAAGCATGGCGTCATACTCCGCCACGTCGGGGGCATCTGTCGGGGTGCAGGCAGCGATGCCCAGCGCGCCTGTTATGCTGGTGACAGCCAAAATCTTGCGGAACATTGCCAATCTCCTTCCTCACCCCAACCCGTGTACCCTCAGCACGGTTCCACCCCGCCGCTCAAGCCTGCTTCTCCTGCCCGCCTTCGCCGGCAATGCGGCGATGTTCATCCACGCTGCGCCGCATTTCGCGCGCCTGCAGATGCAGCGCCTTGTTGCTGAGCCGTATTTCCCGGCTTTGCTGGAAGAAGCCCAGCACCAGCCACAGAAAGGCCAGCGGGCTGGACACACCGCCCAGAAAATCGCCCAGTTCGTTCAGCCGCAGGTCCGCCGGGTTTTGCCCCTGCAGCACGAGGTACACCGTCACCCCCGCCACGTAGATGCCCGATAGCGCCAGCCCGATCATCGGCAGGCGGCGCCGTTCGCGGCGATCGTCGAGGATCTGGTCGGTCTGGGTCAAGCGCACGCTCCCTTGTTCAAATACATGGCGAGACGGTAGCGCAGACTTCATGCCGCGCAAACCGCGGCTAATGTGGAACACATGGAACACTGTCCTGACGCGAAACTTTCAGGGCGCGTAGCGCGGTTGGCGCGAAGGGGCGTTGGCTGTGAAAATGGAAGCGGACCATCCCTGCAAACACACCACGCCGCGGGGCATGTAGGGAAGGCGGCGCGCGAGCATGCACCCACGGCGATTAGACGCGCTTTGTCTTGAAAACAGGCGTATGCCTGCGCCGGGGCATACCGCCTCTATTGGAAGTGACCATGGCCAAGGGCCAACAGATGAAAAGCCGCGAAGCCCGCAAGCCCAAGGCGGACAAGGGGCCGAAGAAGAACGCCAGCCAGCCCAGCCTGAAACCCGGCGGGATCAAGGGGCTGGAGAATATGAAGAACGGCTGATTACGCAGCCTTGTGCGGCGGGGCCGGTGCTGCGAGGCAAACCGGCTCCTCCCCACCCCCTAGCGTGAAAGGCGGCGACGGTTGGCATTGACCGGCTTTTCATAATGGGCAAGCGCGCGGCCCGTGGCGGCCTCCGCCGACTGGGTCAGGCCGCCAGCCATTATTGCGGGCAGCAGGGTCATGCCGGCGGTCAGCTTTTCGCTCACCATGCGTTGCGCCTCACGCTCTGCCAGCTTGCCGCCATTCATCATGCGCAGGGAGCGCAGCCAGATCACCGTGCCCATTTGCGCACCCAGCATCCAGCCATCAAAAGCGAGTTCGGGCCAGGTCTTGGTGGTGGAATTGGGCATGCAAATTTACTCCGTCAGCGAAATGCTGCATCGCAACAATAGCACAGCCGCGCGATTGTGCCAGCAAATGCGACAGGGCGTGTTGGCACAAGGCAAACGCCCCGCCCCTGATGGCTGGGCAGAGGTGATGGCTGGCGAGAGGTGCGCAAGGCCGCTATCGCCCCACCATGCCCGATA
>JBASBA010000437.1:0-5619 GCA_049650885.1 Alteraurantiacibacter sp.
CCTGTACCATGGTCAATGTAATTCGGGTCTGCCATGCCGCTGAGAAGCGGCGCGGCCAGCGCCGCGGCGCCGGCTTCGGACAACGCGATCAGCAGGGTTCCAAGGACATCCAGATTGCGGGCCTGAGCGGCGCGCATGACGAGCGCCTCGGCAAAACGCTCATCCTTTCCTCCCAAGACGAGGAACGGCAGTCGATCCACCATCCGTTCGGCGTCCGGAGCCACACGTTCCGGATCGAGATGCGTGATCAGACCGTCCTGCGCGTAGGCCTTGACCGCCGCGTCCTCGCCCGCCTCCGTGCCGATCCACGACAGGCAGAGGCGCGTGAACACTTCGACCTGCTCGTCGGACCAATCTCCCGGATCGGTTTCGTTGTCGTAGGCGGCGACGAGCCGCCCCTTCGTATCGAGCAAGGTTCGCGCTTCGTTTACCCAAGCACGCGCACGTGGCCAGTGATCGAGGATCGACCGATGCGGCAGTCGAAGGAAGCCTTTCCCCTCGCGCGGATTGGATGACGTGAGGAGCCGATTGTCGCGCAAAGCTCGCACGAGCTTCTCGCGTTCCCTCGCGACCGGGTGCGCCTTTCCCAGATAGGCGAGATCGAGGACCAGCCGTCGCTTCTGTCGCCGCGCGTCGACGAGGCGGGCCAGCAGCTGCGCGAAGCGACGGCCCTGCTCCTCCTCCACAGAGCCGCGGCCGAAATATCCCGCGACGTTCGTTCCGGTGTCCGAGGCCACGTCCTGTTGCCACGCCGTCCATGCCACCTCGCCCAGTGCCTCAATCGCGCCGCCGACGACGGAGAGGGGCGCGTAGCCTTCCGCGCCGAGCGTCATGGCCGAGACTGCAGGGGCATCCTCCTGACCATGGCGCTCCCGCCACGCCGCCAGCATGCGTCCCATCGCCGTGGCGACCTGCGGCAGCACCGAAGCGGCCGGGGCTTCCGCGTCGTCGCCCAGCGTGACCGGCATGCTCAGTTGGTCCTGCGGCCCATCGTGAGGGTGCGGCTTCGCCAGCGCCGTCGCCTCGTCGGCCATCGCCTCCAGCAGGGCGGACTCGATCGTCAGACCGTAGGCTTCGATCGTTCCCCGGATCAGCTGCCGCCAGTCGTTCAACTCCCGCAGTGGGGGGACGTCGAAGACATTCGCGGGCGCGATCGGCGAGAGCGGCCACAGGTCCAGCGCGCTCATGCGATGAATGCTGAGCAGCAACCGAAGATCGCCGTGGTCGCCTGCACTGGTCACACGTTGCGGGAGCGCCGGGTCATGGCCGACCGTTGCCGGATCGAGCGTGCCGGTCAGAGCCGCCATCAATCCGGTGAAGCGAAGCCATTCCGGCTCGAGGACCGGTTCTCCGCCCGTTCGTTCCGCCTCGCGGCGTGCGGCGGCGTCGATCTGCTCGGCCTGATCCAGGACAAGCACGAACGGACCGGCCAGCGATGCTGTCAGTGCGGCCCACCAGTCGAGTGCCGCCGGCAAGTCCTGTGCCAGTTCGCCCGTTGCTTGGGGGAGGGTCGGCAGGTCCGCCGACCACGATGCTGGCAGCGGTCCGATGGCCCGCTCGGACGGGTCTTCATGACCCAGCAGAACGCGCGCCAACACTTCCAACGGATCGCCACCCGACTGACGCAACTCGTCGGGCTCAAGTAGCAAGCCATGCGCCTTCGCGGTCGTGCCTCTTCCATCCGGCTGATGGCGGAAGCTGTCGCGCATCAATCCGGCGCGCAGGAGCGAGGACTTGCCCGTCCCGCTGATGCCGGTGACGATAGTCAATGGCGCATGCGCCGTGAAGACGCGCGAACCGAGCCGGTCGGTGCTGTCAGCGCGACCGAACAGGAGCGGCGAGTTCTCGGACAGCGACAACAGCCCCGGCAGCGTGTCGCGGCGCGGATCAAGGGGACCGACGCCGAACGCGCTCTTCAGCGCCGTGCGCACCTCTCTATCGAAGGCCTCGTCGGTCGTGGGTGCAATCAACGACTGCGACTTGGCGAAGCTTGCCAGCAGTTGGTTGGCCCAAACTGCCTGCTCTGCGTCTTCGGGCGGTCCGGCCAGTGACCGCAGGTCGACAACGCGCAGGTCCGTATCATCCTGCGCCATCAGAACGTCGATCAGTTCGAATACCGTTCCGGTGAGCGGCACCGTGCCTTCGGGCACGGTGGCAATGTCCTCGAAGCCGCCGGTGCCAAGAAGCGAGATGAACCCGTAGCCGTTCTGATCGAGCCAGGCGCGCATCCCGCCCCAACCGCCCTTGGGCGGCCGCAGCGGTGTGCCGACGGAATGGCCGAACAGGATGAAGACCGGGCTCATGCCCGGTCGGGATGTTCGTTCAATCAAGTACTGAGCGTTCTCCGCGCTCGCGACCGCCCCGGGGTCGAAGCTCTTCCGCCAGTGGTACAACTTCAGCCGTCCACCCGGGATGAGGAGGTTCTCGTAGATTGAACGGATGCGATCGTGGAAGTGATCAACGTCGCCCGGGCACCCTACGAAAGCACCAGATTGTCCGGTATTAATCCCGTGAAACTGAGCCTCGACGCCCGACATACTGGTCCATCCCCCAAGAGTACAATGTCGCGAACCTGCACCAGCACTACTGTCGTGGAAAGTAGAGGACAGCAGCTCAAGTCCGTCGCGCAGAAACGCTAACCTTCAGCGCTCCAGTAGGGTGCACCCATGCGCGACGTATTGGTGCGACGTGGGACGCGAACGGTGCAAGGTCGCGATGTGACCGGCATCGCTTTCTGGCGCTGTTTCGGCATTGCTATTTGGCACGGTCTTTGGTGGCGATCTCGACCTGTCCCGGATCGGCCGCGCGGACGTAGCTGTAGAGTGTCGGCTTCGAGATCCCCATGGTTCGGCAGATCTTGGCGATGGGCATCTCGCGTTCGTTGTAGAGCTTTACGGCCAGGGCGCGCTTGTCGGCGTCGAGCACGGGACGGCGTCCTCCGAGGCGTCCTCGGGCACGGGCGGCGGTCAGCCCGGCCTGGGTGCGGTCGCGGATGAGGGCGCGCTCGAACTCAGCGAGGGCGCCGAAGAGGTGGAAGGTGAGCTTGCCGGCCGGCGTGGTGGTGTCGATGGCCTCGTGCAGCGACTGCAGGCCGACCTCGCGCTCCTCGAGGTAGAGGGCCCAGGCGATGAGGTCCTTGAGCGAGCGGCCCAGCCGGTCGAGCCGCCAGACGACGAGCGTGTCGCCCGCGCGCAGGATGTCCTTCACCTGCGCCAGCCCCGGCCGGGCGGCGGCGGCGCCCGAGATCGTGTCGACGATCACCCGCTCGCAGCCTGCCGCCTGAAGCGCGTCGCGCTGGAGGTCGAGGTTCTGGTCGTGGGTGGAGACCCGCGCGTAGCCGATCAGCATGGGCGGCCCGGTCGGCGGGATATGGCGGATGGGCAGGGAACCCGTGCGGGCATGTCGTTTCCAGGCGTTGATTAGCTTACCGTGTTCCCATACCCGCGGGGCCCTTGTCCTGCAACGGACGGGGAGGCTGTGCGGCATGGGCTGGCAAACCGACCTTTCCCTTCCCCTCGACCAGCGCGCCGAGGCGATGGCGCGCTTCGCGGTGCTGCGCCCGCATCTGGAGGATGGTGCCCCACTCGTGCGTGCGGCCGAGGTGCCCCTCCGGACCGGGCCGGTTACCAACCGGGGCCAACTAATGCAGCCAAAATCATGCCAAATAGCGATGCCGGTCACAGGCAATCGATGTCGCAGTAGGGTTGCCGAAATTTGCACGAGACGCTACCGAGGCAAGGCCTAGACCCTAACGCGACACCCCTACCCTACCATGCCCCGCTATGGATACGCCCGGGTCTCGACGACCGATCAGGACCTCACGCTCCAGCGGGAGGCGCTCCAGCGCGCCGGCTGCATCGTCATACGAGAGGAGAAGGTCTCTGGCACATCCCGTCAGGGGCGCGATGAACTGCGGACGCTGATGACGTTCCTTCACGATGGAGACGAGCTAGTTGTCACGCGCGTCGACCGCCTCGCTCGTTCTATCGGCGACCTTCAGGACATCGTGCGCGAGTTGCGGGCGAAGAAGGTTGCCTTGATCGCAACCGAGCAGCCAATCGATACGTCGACGGCGGCGGGCAAGGCGTTCCTCGACATGCTGGGGGTGTTCGCAGAGTTCGAGACCAACCTGCGTCGGGAGCGGCAAATGGAGGGGATCGCACAAGCCAAGGAGCGGGGCGTTTACAAGGGGCGAAAGCCTAACGTGGATGCCGCTCGGGTGAGATCGCTAAGTGCGGACGGAAAAGGTCCTGGCGAGATCGCCGCCGCCGTCGGAGCCAGTCGGTCGACAGTCTGGCGCATCCTGAAAACTGAGGACGCGCAGGATAGCGAAGGGTCATGACCCAACTCGATCTCTTTCCCCGTACAGCGCATCTCACTCGGATCGATCCCACGAAGAATATGGAGCGGTACTACAGCCTCGCCGTCACACCCGACCTGTTTGGGGGGTGTGCCCTTGTCCGTTCCTGGGGAAGGATCGGATGGAGCTCGACGACACGGATCGATCTCTATCCGAACGAAGGCGCGGCTATCGATGCTTTGTGCGAGTGGCGATTGCGAAAGACCGGTAGGGGGTATGACGCTGAGTGACGGGGCCACCCCGGCGACGCGAACGGCCCAAACCGGACATTGCTACTGCCTTGCACTGCTGCGGTGCAGCTTCCGCAAAACAGATCCGAGTTATCCGCCGGTAGGTGTACGCCGCTAAATAGTATCAAGCAGGTCTGGTTGCGCGGCTCGTGTCATTGGGCCTTCCGACGAAACCTTTGCTACAGAAGCCTCGATATGTCCGATAATATAGTCCGCCCCAGTCTTGCGCATCGCAGCATATCCATCATGCTTGCGCAGTTCTTTGCGCTGAGCTGAGAGGTATTCTCCGAGTTGCCTTGTTAGCGTCAGACTGCGAGATAGTGACAATTTTCCGATGGCGTTTTCGATTTTCATCGCATCAAAAATTTGGTCTGAAAAGCGTTCATCGTTAATAGCAGTCGTTGGCAAAACGGACGACAGATACTCGACACGTTCGCTGAGTACCCGCATGTGAATAAAACCTGAGGCCGTAACTTTAACGCAGTCAGTCTTCCCTAAATCGACTAAGGATAAAGTATCAGGCTCAACGAGCCCTTTTGATACCAAATATTGACACACACTCAATACATCTCCCCCAACGAAGCCCATAGTTTCGAGTTTGCTGGCGATACTGCTAACAGCAAAATAACCCATATGACCGTTGTCTCCGTTCGCCTTACGCTTCCCAATAAGGAGATACAGTACTTCCGTGCAGAGAAGATTCGACGGGCGTTTCCATAAATTGTCAGAATGGAAAATGTTGGCTATCAGGCCGCTAGAGTTGGTAAAAAAACGGCTATCGCCTCTCATCAAAATCTTGATCAACGTGTATTCATTGAGCCGAGTCTCTCTTAACCCCATGGATATCCGCGCAAGTTCTTCTTCAGGCATATGTCCCGAAGTTAAGATACTCATAAACATGTCCAGCGATTGTCTTACATTACGAGCAGCCAGTGCCTCAATAATTTTCGATATATTTCGCGGTCTTTCGAATATTTCTTCATATACCACTCTAAGAAAATCCGCAGCCTGTCTTCCATCATACTCTAT
>JBASBA010000438.1:0-2713 GCA_049650885.1 Alteraurantiacibacter sp.
GATCCAATCTGTGCCAAGCAGCTGACCAATGGTCTGCTTTGCTGATATTTTATCAGCAAAAAGCGGTAATCGCGGATCACGATCATACAGCTTGCGGTTCTGCACCAGTTCGGTGAAGCGCTTTGGCTGGCTAAGGTTCGCTATCCGACCGTGCCTCCACAAGTAAGTCAGGAAGATCCTGATCCTTGGCGATGGCACAAGCCAGATTGGGAGCGAGGGCAAGCGCCGTAAATTCATCTACGCGAAGACGAATCCTGTTGGGTTTGGTTCCCCTCATCCGGAAGGAGTGCCGATCTGGGGCGCCAGCCAAACCTCCGATACCCCTCAAGCCAGCGTTACGAAGCTATCGATCACCCGTTTCGTGCCGGCTTTCTCAAAGTCGATTTCCAGCTTGTTGCCTTCTTGTCCGATGACTTCGCCATAGCCGAATTTTTCGTGGAAGACGCGCGCGCCCAGTTCCACATCGCCGCGCGGCTATGCCGCAAAACTGGCAGCAGAGCGGGTGCTCTCCTTCAAACGCTTCTGCTTTGTATCATAGCCAGTGGCAAGAGCGCGCTGCCAGCCGGGGCCGCGTGCAGAAGAACGGTCCGGCCTGTCGCGGGAGACATGGGCGAAAGGGTCTTCACTCTCGCTCCAGTTCGCCTGCCACAGTGATTTGCCGCCGGTCATCGTGGTTTCCTGCTCGATATGTTCGTCGGGCAGTTCCTCGATGAAACGGCTGGGGATGGAACTGGTCCACTGGCCGTAGATGCGGCGGTTGGCGGCGTGCATGATAGTGCAGCGGCGGCGCGCGCGGGTAATGGCGACATAGGCAAGGCGGCGCTCCTCCTCCAGACTGGCGAGTCCGCCCTCATCCAGAGAGCGTTGCGAGGGGAACACGCCTTCTTCCCAGCCGGGCAGGAAGACATTGTCGAATTCCAGCCCCTTGGCCGCGTGCATCGTCATGATGGTCAGCTTTTCCTCGTCGCTGGCGGCGTCGTTTTCCATCACCAGGCTGACATGTTCAAGGAAGTCGCCCAGTGTCTCGTACTCTTCCATCGCGCGGGCAAGTTCGACGAGGTTGTCCGCCCGTCCGGCGCTCTCGGCAGAGCGATCAGCCTTCAGCATCGCCTCATAACCGCTTTCTTCCAGCACGGCGCGCATCAGTTCCGAAGGGCTTACCGCCTCGCTCATCTCGCGCCAGCGCAGGAAATCGCCCATAAGCGCGGCGATGGTGTTGCGAGCGCGGGCAGGCAGTTCGTCGCTATCGGCCAATTGCAGCGCGGCCGCGGCAAGCGGCATTGCCTGTGCGCGCGCATGCTGGTGCATCTTTTCCAGTGTCTTCGCGCCAAGTCCGCGCTTGGGTTGGTTGTAGATACGTTCGAAAGCCAGATCATCTGCTGGTTGACCGATCACGCGCAGATACGCCAGTGCATCGCGGATCTCGGCACGCTCGTAAAAGCGGAAACCCCCGATGATACGGTAGGGCAGGCCGATCTGGATGAAGCGGTCCTCGAACTCGCGCGTCTGGTATTGCGCGCGCACCAATATGGCGACCTGTTCCAGACTGGCACCTTCGCGTTGAAGCCGCTCGATATCCTCGCCCACCCGGCGGGCTTCCTCCGGCGCATCCCAAACGCCGATCACGCTAACCTTCTGGCCTTGCGGAAGCTGCGTCCACAAGGTCTTGCCCAGCCGCTGGCTGTTGGCCTCTATCAAGCCACTGGCAGCAGAAAGGATTTGCGGGGTGGAGCGATAATTCTGCTCGAGCTTGACAACCTTGGCGCCAGGAAAATCCTTCTCGAAGCGCAGGATGTTGGCCACTTCCGCGCCGCGCCAAGAGTAGATTGACTGATCGTCATCTCCGACCACGCAGATATTCTTGCGCTCCTGCGCCATCAGCCGCAGCCACAGATACTGCACGGCGTTGGTATCCTGGTATTCGTCCACCAGAATATATTTATAGCGTTGCTGATAGCTTTTCAGAACATCGGTGTGCTGGCGGAAAATGTTGAGCATGTGGAGCAACAGATCGCCGAAATCGCAAGCGTTCAGTGTCTTCAGGCGTTCCTGATACAGCCGGTACATCTGGGCACCCTTGCCATTGGCATAGGCTTCGTTGTCTACCGCCGTCAGATCGTCTGGATTGAGGCCGCGGTTTTTCCAACTGTCCAGCAAACCCGCCAGTTGGCGCGGCGGCCAGCGCTTCTCGTCGATTTCGTTTTCGCGGATCATCTGCTTTAGCAGGCGCTGTTGATCGTCGGTGTCGATGATGGTGAAGTTGCTTTGCAGGCCGACAATCTCGGCATGGCGGCGCAGCATCTTGGCGCAGATGGAGTGGAAGGTGCCAAGCCACGGCATTCCTTCCAGCGCGCCGTCGGTCAGCGTGCTGACCCTTTCGCGCATCTCGCGCGCCGCCTTGTTGGTGAAGGTGACGCACAGGATCTCACTGGGCCAGGCAAGCCGCTGGCGCACGATATGGGCAAGACGGTGGGTCAGCGCGGCTGTCTTTCCGGTTCCGGCACCTGCCAACATCAATACCGGCCCTTCCGTCGTCATCACCGCCTCGCGTTGGGGCGTGTTGAGATGGGCAAGCCATTCAGGCGTATCGGCAGCTGGCAGTGTGATGCCGCTGCGTTCGGAAGAGGTCGGAGGCTGGGTCACATGCGAACAGCTAGGGAACACCGGCACATCGTGCAAGGCGCGCGACAAGGTGTAGAACCCTATTTTTTTT
>JBASBA010000439.1:0-9692 GCA_049650885.1 Alteraurantiacibacter sp.
CGGGAATACCGATCAGTTCGCCTGGCGCCTGCGCAAGCCGGAGGCGGGCTGATCACGCGCGTTTTTCCCGGCACGATTTGGCCGCCTGCCCGTTGTTGAGACTCAACATCAATTGCAGGAGAGCAAAGCAATGAAAGTCCCGCACAAAGCCCATGTCGCACTCGTCGATGGGGAGCGATTCGTGCTGTTGCGCAACGACGGACAGATTTTCGAGCCCAAGCTTTCAAAGGTTGAAGAACCCAATCTGGAGCCGACGAATTTCAGCGCCGGTGTAAAGCATCAGGATCAGGGCGGCCAGATTAGTGGCAGCACTGATCTGAATGAACTGGCCCACGGCGCGGCTGCAGCCGAATGGCTGAACTCCAAGGCGCTTTCCAATGAGATCGAGGAATTGCTGATCGTTGCCGATCCCAAGACCCTTGGTGAAATGCGCCGCCATTATCACAAGGAATTGGAAAAGCGCCTCATCGGAGAGGTCGACAAGGCCCTGACACATGAGCCGCTTGAGAAGATCGCAGAGGTCCTGGCCAAAGCGTAATCAACTCGGTTCCACACCGCAATTCACCAATTAAAAACGGTACATCGTTAATTCCGCGCGATTCGTCGCGCGGAATTAGAATTGTCTATGCGATTAATGATTTGCTAAGCACGTTTCAGGCAATCTAATTGCATGGATAAATCGGTGATAGCACGAATAATTACGCCCATAGCCCTGATGCTTGCTCCGCTGGCGGCAACGCCGGCAGTTTCTCAGGATCTGGAATCCGCTTTCGACAGCGCCTTTGGCACAGAGGTTCGAGAACCACCTGAAATTATCGCACAACCCAGCAGCCAGCTGGAAATGCGCATCGCGCAAATTGCGAATGGCAGCGATGGACGTATTGGCGTGGCCGCTATCGACCTTGTCAGCGGCGAAGAGGTTTCGGTTCTGGGGGACCAGCGGTTTCCCATGGCATCCACCAGCAAGATCGCCATCGCTGCTACCTTTCTGGAAGGCGTGGATCAGGGCCGGTGGAGCCTGACGAGCGAGTTTCCGCTGATGTGGGCTGTCCGCTCCCCCCGATTTTCAACCGCCGTCGCTCCGGTGCGCGCGGGTGAGCATATGTCTGCCCGCCAGCTGATTGATCTAATGATTACACGCAGTTCCAATCCGGCCACCGACGCACTTCTGGCGGCCGTGGGCGGCCCGCGCGCTGTCAATGACTGGGCACGCAGGGCAGGATTGAAAGAATTCAGCCTGGACCGTGACATTGCCACCCTAGTGCGTGACGATGGCGAGTTTGATCCCACCTACCACATCGACCAGCGCGACAGCGCCACGCCGCAGACCATGGTTCGCCTGCTGGCCGGGATTTATCAGGGTGAGTGGCTGAGCACATCCAGCCGCGAAGTCATTCTGGATGCGATGGAGCGCTGCCGCACGGGTCGCCGCCGCATTCCGGCGATGATCCCGGAAGGTGCGACTGTTGCTCACAAGACGGGTACGCTTAACCGGATGGCCGGCGATATCGGCATCGTCGAAATGCCCGATGGTCGTGCGATTGCCCTTGCCATCTACGTTACCGGACAAAGTGCGTCGCAGGCCGACGAGAACCGGAACAAGACGCAAGCGCGCAGCCGCCGTGATGCCCGTATCGCTTCTATCGCGCGCGCCCTTTACGATGGATACGCCGAACAGGCCGAGGCGCGGCGCTTTGCCAATGCCGAATATTCATCCACCGGCGCTGCTGCGCGCTAAACCGGCGCTATCCGCCAACAACCCACGAATACAAAGAAGGGGCGCTGCCATCGCTGGCAGCGCCCCTCTTTTTCGTCATGCTCGAAAGCTTCGACTATTAGTCGTTGGCTTCGGCTTCAACTTCGGCGCCAGCTTCCTGCATTTCCTGGCCAGCTTCGGCCATGCCTTCGTCCAGGCTAGCTTCGGCTTCGGCAGTCGCTTCTTCAGCGCCCTGTTCCATTGCTTCCATGTTGGCTTCGGTGTCGGCAGCAGCGCTGTCAGCAGTTGCTTCTGCGGAATCCTGGGTACCTTCCGAGCAAGCGGCGAGGGTCAGTGCGCCAGCAGCAGCGGCGGCGACGAGTGCGATCTTACGCATAGGTATAAATCCTTCAGTTTTCTAATCGTGGTGCAGGCTGTTGCCTTTCCCGAAGCCGACCTTGCGTCCGGCTCTGATGCCTAAATAAGGCCACATTTCACCTTGCGCAAGCAGAATGTGGCACAAATGCGGCGAACCGAGGGCGGGAATAAGGCACGATCATTCTTGCTTACAGGGTCGCTGCACCCGTGCTAGCAGGCGCAAATGGCCGAAAAACAGCATCTCTATCTGGTCGATGGTTCGGCCTATATCTTCCGCGCATATCACCGCCTCCCGCCCCTCACCAACCCCGAGGGGACGCCTGTCGGCGCAGTTTACGGCTACACCACCATGCTGTGGAAGCTGGCGGAGGATCTGGACAAGGCCGTGGGACCAACGCACCTTGCCGTTATTCTGGACAAGTCGAGCCACAGCTTTCGCAACGAGATCTACAGCGAGTACAAGGCGAATCGTCCACCCCCGCCTGAAGACTTGGTGCCGCAATTCCCGCTGATTCGCGATGCCACGCGCGCCTTCAGCCTGCCGTGCATCGAGGAACCCGATGTGGAGGCGGACGACATGATCGCCACCTATGCCCGCGCCGCCCAGCGCGAAGGGTGGGACGTCACCATAGTATCCTCGGACAAGGATCTGATGCAGCTGGTTGGCGAGGTGGACGGCGCGAAGATCGACATGCTCGATACCATGAAGAACGCGCGCATCTATATCGAGGAAGTGGAAGAGAAATTTGGCGTCGCGCCTGACAAGGTGGGCGATGGTCTCGCGCTGATGGGCGATTCGGTAGATAATATTCCCGGCATTTTCGGAGTTGGCCCGAAAACCGCCAGCAAGCTGATTGCCGAACATGGCAATCTGACCGCTGCCCTCGATTCGGCGGAGGGCATGAAGAAATCCAAGCTGAAGGAACGGCTGATAGAGCACCGCGCCGATGCCGAACTTTCGCGTGTTCTCGTAACATTGAAAGAGGATTGCGAGCTTCCCCAGCCGCTTGAGGATTTCAAGCTGGACGGAGTGCCGGCGGAACCTTTGGCCGCGTTCCTGGACTCCCACGGTTTCTCCAGCCTGCTGCGCCGCCTTGATGCCGGCAGCGGCAGTCCTGACCGAACGAATGATCTGAATCCCGCGAAAGCCGAGAATAAAGGTGCGGATGCCTCTCCCCAAGGCAATCACCAGCCCATGCCCGACTGGCCAGCCGTGGACCGTGCGAAATACGAATGTGTGCAGACGCTGGAGCGGCTGGAAGCATGGGTCGAGCGGGCGTTTGCTGCGCGACTGGTGGCCGTGGATACCGAAACGTCCGCTCTGGATGCGATGGCCTGCGACCTTGTCGGCTTCAGCCTTGCACTTGGCCCCAACGATGCCTGCTACGTACCGCTGGAGCATTTCGGCGGCGATGGCGGCAGCGACGATATGTTCGCCGACAAGCCCCAGCAGGTGGACCGTGCCGCCGCCCTCGCTGCGATCAAGCCGCTGCTGGAAAGCGACGCTGTGATCAAGGTGGGGCAAAACGTCAAATACGATATCAACGTGCTGAAACGCTGCGCCGGTATCGATCTTGCGCCGGTGCATGACACCATGATCATCAGTTTCGATATGGATGCGGGCCGATCGCAGGATGGCATCGGCGGCGGGCACGGGATGGACGAGCTGGCAGAGCGCCATCTTGGCCACACTTGCATGAAGTTCAAGGATGTCTGCGGCACCGGCAAGAAGGCCATACCATTTGGCCAGGTGCCGCTTGACAAGGCTACCCAATACGCCGCCGAGGATGCTGACGTGACCTGGCGCCTTTACCAGCATCTGCATCCACGCCTGCCGCTGGAAGGTGCCACCCGCGTGTATGAGCGGGTTGATCGCCCCCTGATACCCGTGGTCGCCGCGATGGAGCGCGAGGGCATCAAGGTGGATCGCGCCGCACTGTCTCGCCTGTCCGAACAGTTTGCTGAAACAACAGCCCGTATCGAAAAGGAAATTCACGAGCAGGCAGGTGAGGAATTCACCATCGGCAGTCCCAAGCAATTGGGCGACATCCTGTTCGACAAAATGGGCTACAAGGGCGGTCGCAAGGGCAAGAGCGGGCAATATTCAACCGATCAGGCGCTTCTGGAAAAGCTCAGCCAGCAAGGCGCGACTATCGCCGACAAGGTGCTGGAGTATCGCCAGCTATCGAAGCTGAAAAGCACCTATACCGATGCCTTGCAGGACGCGATCAATGCCGAAAGCGGGCGTGTGCACACATCCTATTCGCTGGTGGGCGCGCAGACGGGCCGCTTGTCTTCCACCGATCCAAACTTGCAGAATATCCCCATCCGCACCGAAATCGGGCGCGAAATCCGCAAGGCATTCGTGCCGGAGGAAGGAAACGTGCTGCTGGCGGCAGACTATTCGCAGATCGAACTGCGGCTGGCCGCGCACATGGCCGACGTGCCCGAACTGAAGGAGGCTTTTGCGCAAGGCGAGGACATTCATGCCCGCACCGCAAAAGAGATGTACGGCAATGTAGACCGCGATACGCGCGCGGCGGCAAAGACCATCAACTTTGCCATCCTCTATGGCATTTCACGCTGGGGCCTTGCGGGCCGTCTGGGTGTAGAGCCGGACGAGGCGCAGGAGGTGATCGACACCTATTTCAAACGCTTCCCCGGCATCCAGAACTACATGCACAAGACGTTGGAAAGCGTTCGTGCCAAGGGGTATTCGGAAACCCTGTTCGGCCGCAAGACATGGTTTCCGCGTATCGGTTCGAAGAACCAGAACGAGCGGCAGGGCAGCGAACGCGCCGCCATCAACGCACCAATCCAGGGCAGCAGCGCCGACATCATAAAGCGTGCGATGGCACGCATGCTTCCCGCCCTGGCGCAGGCCGATCTGCCAAACGTGCGCATGTTGCTGCAAGTGCATGACGAACTGGTGTTCGAATTGCCCGAAGCCGATGTGGCAGCCGCCTCCCCCGTTATCGAAAGGGTGATGGCCGAAGCCGCCTTGCCCGCCGTGAAGCTGAGCGTGCCGCTGGGCATAGAGATCGGCACCGGGCCAAGTTGGGACGCGGCGCACTGATGAACGCGATCCTGGCCGCAATCCGCAATGCGATACCCGATCATCTGGAAGCGTGGCTGGTTGCTGCGCTGGCCGCCTTTGGTGGCGTGCTGATCGCGCTGCTGGCGCACCGGATCCTGTTCGGCATCCTCAGGAAAATTGCCAAATCCAGCGATAGCGATGCCGACAATATCGTTGTGCGGCATCTGGCACGGCCCACGAAATGGGCGATGGTTGCGCTGGGCATCGTGCTGGCCGCACGCGAAGTGCCAATACTGGATTCAGCGTGGGAAAGGATCGCCGGGTTCGTGATGCCAGCGCTGATCGGGTGGATCGCTCTTTCCATAATGCGCGCGCTTGTCGCGGCGATGGAGCTGGGTGCCGACATCAATGTGCAGGACAATCTGCAGGCGCGCCGACGTCGCACTCGCCTGACCATTTTCAGCCGCATCGGCACTTTCGTCATCGTCTTCGTCACAATCGGGCTAATGCTGCTGTCTATCCCCGGTGTGCGCGATATCGGGGTCACGCTGATGGCCTCTGCCGGGCTTGCCGCCCTGGCCGTGGGCGCCGCTGCACAGCCGGCGCTGAAGGCCCTCATCGGCGGCCTGCAAATGGCGCTGACAGAGCCAATCCGGATTGACGATGTCGTGATCATCGAGGGCGAATGGGGCACCATCGAGGACATCCGCACAACCTATGTCGTTGTACGGGTGTGGGACGAGCGGCGACTGGTGGTGCCGGTCAACAAGTTCCTGGAGGAAACATTCCAGAACTGGACGCGCAAGGGATCGGAACTGCTGGGCACGGTGTTCCTGCACCTGGACCCGCTGGCCGAAGTGCCACGCCTGCGTGCCGAGTTTGAGCGGCTGATCCACGCCAATCCCCTGTGGGACAGGCGCGTTCAGGTTGTGCAAGTCACCGAAACGACACTCGATTCGATCGAGGTAAGACTGTTGATGAGCGCCAAAGACGCGCCAACAGCATTCGACCTGCGATGCCAGATTCGCGAGGCGATGCTCGCCTTCATCCGCCAAGAGATGCCCGAAGCCATCGCCGTGCGCCGCGTCACTTCCGCAACGGAGGCGTTGTGGGAAGCGGGCGAGGCAGGGATGGACACCGGAAGCTAGTCTGCGCCCAGCGCTTGCAAGCCAGACACACTAATGCTTCGAATCGCGCGTGCTTTCCACCATGCCATCGGTGATGAAGCCGATGGAGCTTACTTCCATCGCGCGTTTCTTCAATTCGCCCTTCATCTTCTTGTACTCGGCTTCCATCTTTGCGGTCACCGTGGCGCGGCTGTCTTCCAGCGCCTCGATGAAATCCTGATTGGATACCTTGTCGGGAGAACCGTTCGCGCGGCGAATGGCGTTGAGGCCTGCGCGGCGGACCACGTCTTCCAGATCGGCGCCGGTAAAGCGTTCGGTTTCCTTGGCGATTGCGGGAAGATTCACATCACCTGCCATCGGCATGGACGATGTGTGGATGCCAAGAATATGCTCTCGCCCCTTCTGATCGGGCGCGCCAACATATACCAGTTCGTCAAACCGGCCCGGACGCAGCAATGCCGGGTCCACCAGCGTAGGGCGGTTGGTGGCGCCAATCACCACGATAGAGGACATTTCCTCCATCCCGTCCATTTCGGCCAGGATCGTGTTGACAACGCGCGCCGTCACCTGTGGTTCGTTGGCGGACGATCCTCGGGCAGGCACCAGGCTGTCGATCTCGTCGATGAAGATCACGCAAGGCGCCACGGCGCGGGCACGGGCGAACATCTTGGCAATCTGCTGCTCGCTTTCGCCATACCACTTGGATAGCAGGTCGCTGCTCTTGATAGAGATGAAGTTGGCTTCCGCCTCCTTGGCCACCGCTTTTGCCAGCAAGGTCTTGCCGGTGCCGGGAGGACCGTAAAGCAGAAAGCCCTTGGCGGGGCGGATGCCCAGCCGCTCGAAAGCGCGCGGGTTCTTCAGTGGAAGTTCCACGCCTTCCTTCAGCTTCTCCGCAGCATCGTCCAGCCCGCCGATATCGTCCCAGCCGACGGTGGGCGCCTGCACCATTACTTCGCGCATCGCGCTTGGCTGCACGCGCTTTAGCGCCTCACGAAAATCATTCTTCTCGACGCAGAGTTCTTCCAGCACTTCGGCCGGAATTTCGCGGGCATCCAGATCAAGCTTTGGCATGATGCGGCGCACCGCCTCAATGGCGGCCTCCCGCGTCAATGCGGCAAGGTCCGCTCCCACAAAACCATGGGTGGAGCGTGAAAGCTCCTTCAGGTCCACACCTTCGCCCAGCGGCATTCCGCGGGTGTGAATGCCCAGAATCTCGCGGCGTCCGCTCTCGTCAGGCACGCCGATCACGATCTCGCGATCAAAGCGGCCGGGGCGGCGCAGCGCCTCGTCAATGGCATCGGGCCGGTTGGTAGCCGCGATCACCACAAGGTTCGCGCGGGCCTGCAGGCCGTCCATCAGCGTCAGCAGCTGTGCGACAAGGCGCTTCTCCGCCTCGCCCTGCACGCGTTCGCGCTTGGGAGCGATGGAATCCACCTCGTCGATGAAGACGATGGCGGGCTGGCTGCGTTCTGCCTCCTCAAACACTTCACGCAGGCGCTTTTCCGATTCGCCATAGGCGCTGCCCATGATTTCAGGGCCATTGATGGTGAAAAACTGCGCGTCCGATTCGTTCGCCACCGCCTGCGCCAGCCGGGTCTTGCCCGTACCGGGAGGGCCATGCAGCAACACGCCCTTGGGCGGATCGACTCCAAGACGGGTAAACAATTCCGGATAGCGAAGTGGCAATTCCACCATTTCGCGAAGCGCGGTGATGGTGTCTTCCATGCCGCCCACGTCGTCATAGTTGATCATGCCGCGGGCATCGCGCGGTTCCTCGAACTCGGCGCGCATTTCGACTTCGGTGTTCTCGTCGATATGCACGTAGCCCTTGGGCACGGTGGAAACCACCTGCAGGCGAATCTGGGTCAGCGCATAGGCGGGCGCGTTGAACATGCGGCGCACTTCGGGCGGCACGTTCTGCACCGGCTGCTGGCCATGGGTCGCCACCAGATCACCTGCGGTAAGGGGCTGCTTGAAGAACACCTTCTTCAACGCCTCGCTTGGTCCGTGCAGGCGCATTTCGCGGCGGGAGGGGGCGAATATCACGCGCGTGGCAGGCTTTGTTTCCGCACGGCGCACGGTCACATGCTCGCCCGATGCGGTTTCGGCATTGCCGCGCTGCAAACCATCCAGCCGGATCACGTCGAGCGCCTCGTCCTCTTCATAGGACGGCGCCGCCACGGCCACGGTGCCACGCTTGCCTTCGATTTCGACAGGATCGCCTTCGGTGATGCCCAGCTTCTGGAATGCACTGCGCGGCATGCGCACCACGCCTCTGCCTGATTCTTCCTGGCGGGCGGCGGCGACTTGCAACCTCACCGTGCCTTCTTCCACTTTCGCTGCATCCGCCTCGGCCATCGCTGTCGTGTCCTTTGGGTAGTTTCTATCCAGCGGACCTAGGAAGCGCCCGCTGTGATTGCAAACCGGCCAGCGCAACTAAGGTGCCAAGAAACCTGCGCCAGACGGGCGCTGAACGAGGAGAAAGCCACCACAAGAAAAAAGGCCCGGTCGTTGCCGACCGGGCCATGAAGTTTTGGGAGAGGATGCCTGAAAGGCAGGGAGACATATGCTGGGAATCGCCCGATCTCGCAAGTGCGAAAAGAGCATCGCATGTTGCATCATACGCAACTTGGTCATTTTCTATCATGATATCAATTCCTTGAAATCATCCATAGGTGTCATCCCATAAAAATTGAATGGTGAATCACGTTTTGGAGTCATGGAAATGCTGCATCGCGCCATTTCCGGCTTTGACAGGTGACATCGACACCGCTTGGCATTAATGCGCTGACACACCCCGCACCGACCAGGATAAAGGACGCCGCGATGCAGAAACTCTTTCCTTCCGCCAAAGCTGCTTTGGAGAGCGTGCTGCAAGACGGCATGCTGATCGCCAGCGGCGGGTTTGGCCTGTGCGGCATCCCCGAACGGTTGCTGAAGGCTATTCAGGACAGCGGCGTCAAAAACCTTACCTTCGCCAGCAACAACGCCGGTATCGATAACGAAGGTATTGGAATGCTGTTGCGCAGCAAGCAGGTGAAAAAGATGATTTCCAGCTACGTGGGCGAGAACAAGGAGTTCGAGCGCCAGTATCTTGCCGGAGAGCTGGAGGTGGAATTCTGCCCGCAGGGCACGCTGGCAGAGCGTATGCGCGCAGGTGGCGCGGGTATTCCCGGTTTTTACACCAAGACCGGCGTCGGCACACAAGTGGCAGATGGCAAGGAGGTCAAAACCTTCGACAAGGGGGACGGGGCCGAGGATTTCATCCTGGAACATGGCATCTTCGCCGACCTTTCCATCGCGAAAGCGTGGAAGGCGGATGAAACCGGCAATCTGATGTTCCGCAAGACCGCACGCAATTTCAACCAGCCCGCCGCCACTTGCGGCAAGATCTGCGTGGTCGAGGTCGAGGAGGTGGTGCCTGCGGGCGCGCTCGATCCCGATTGCATCCACC
>JBASBA010000440.1:0-7178 GCA_049650885.1 Alteraurantiacibacter sp.
CTTTACGACCGCGCATTCGAGCGTCTGGACAACATCGTTCAGCGCGCTGGCGGACCGGAGGCTATCATGGCCGATCCGGAACTGATCCCGCAGGTGCACATTCGTGGCGACAAGGACGCGCCGTGGCGCTGTGTTGCCGGCACGATCTTCAACGTCCAGGCGGCCGGTTATCCGACCATTGGGTTCATTTCCAACCCTGTCGATCCCAACGGTTGATCGGCGCGGTAGAGAGTTTCAAGGAGTAAGCTACCATGTCAATGTCAGGCGGCAGCGATGATGGCGAACCAATGATGGACATGAACATGACGCCGTTGATCGACGTCCTGCTCGTGCTTCTCATCATGTTCATTATCACCATCCCGGTTGCGACCCACGCGATCAACATCGACCTTCCTTCGCCCACCAATAATCCGGATACGCCGGATGTGGATCCGATTAAGAACAAGATCGTGTTGACCCCGGACG
Organism: Alteraurantiacibacter sp.; assembly: GCA_049650885.1. Lineage (GTDB taxonomy): Bacteria > Pseudomonadota > Alphaproteobacteria > Sphingomonadales > Sphingomonadaceae > Alteraurantiacibacter. The sequence goes on from JBASBA010000440.1 coordinate 466, forward strand.
GCCAGATCCTCTGGAACGCGAGTCCGATCAGCCAGGGTGAGCTGGTGGGCAACCTCCAGGAATCTCTCGGCTTCGCGGTGGAACCAGAGCTTCAGTTCGAGCCGGAAGCGAACGCCGGATACGATCTCTCAGCCAAGGTGCTCAACATCATCAAGGCCAGCGGCGTCACCAAGTTCGGCTTTGTCGGTAACGAAAAGTACCGGAGCTTTTCGAGCGGCCAGTGAACTGCTGCTCAGTATAGCTAATCCATACGAGAAAGGGGCGGAGCAATCCGCCCTTTTTTGTGCGTGCAATCCAGGCAAACGTTCCTTCATTTGACCACCTTCGCGCTGCATGATGTTATGCTGTCTCACACAAGGTGAATATTATGGTTATTCGCTCTCGCTTGCTTGATTGCAGCTACAGCACCATGCCCCAGCCGATGAGCGCCGTGAATATAAAGCCGCTGATCGACGTGCTCCTTGTCCTTCTGGTGATGCTGATCTTCTCCATCCCAATCGGCGCACATCGTCTGGACGTTGATCTGCCTGGGCCAACCCCGGGCGCACCAAGCAATTACGAGAGGGACGCTGTTGTCGTGCAGCAGAATGGCGGCGCTCTCTGGAATGGCGAACCCGTGTCAACGGCGCAGTTGCAAGCCAACCTTGCCAGTGCACATGCCCAGCCGGAAATGCCGCTGATCCGCTGTCAACCCGAAGCAAACGCCAGCTACGAGCACAGCGTGAAAGTCATCAGCGCAGTGGCCGATGCCAGTCTCGACAAGATTGCCTTTGTAGGCAACGAGCAGTACCGCACATTCAAGGTGGATTGACCCCATCCGCGCATCATCGCCTTCGCCGCCCCTGCACCGAATGAAGGATGATGCCGAGGGCCTGAACCAGTTCAGTCAATTCGGCGCGCTGCACTTTCCCGCTGCAGTCTCGGATCAGCGCGATGCGATCAAAGCACCACGATTGCATTAAGCCTGATCGGAGAATTTGCGCGCGCTGTTAGAACGGTACTGTTCGACAAATCCGCGCAGGCCAGTTGAGGATTGGCCTGGCATCAGGACAGGACAATTGCCGTTCTGGCTCCTATTGATGGGCCTGGCTACCACAGGTGGGCCCGTAAGCAGGTCATCGGCCATGGGGAGCCTCCCTTTGAAGTGCTCGCCGGAATGGCAACCTTGCGTATCCCTCTTGACGATGCTGGCGCGCATAACGGCCCCCTAGACATTGCGCCCGGATCGCTTCGGCTTGCCCCCCTTAAAAGACACTCAGTCGCCCAGTTCCCCGGGCAAACCATCCACCCGCATGGCCGCGCCAGCGAGTGTCTCCGCTTCCAGCAGCAATTCATCATCCTGCGCGCCCTGTGGCACGCTTTCTCGTCCGATCATCACCATCACCGGCACCGCCAACGGACTGACCCGATCCAGGGTGACGTGGTCAAGACGCTCGGCCGCGCTATCCAGCAAATCGCCCAACCTCCCGATATCGGTCATGCGCGTGCGGGCATCGGCCCAGGCAGCTTCGATCAGTACATGGTCCGGCTCATACTTGCGCAGCACGTCGTAAATCAGGTCAGTGCTGAAAGTGACCTGCCGACCGCTCTTGCGCTTGCCAGGATGCTGGCGTTCCACCAACCCGCCGATTACCGCAACCTCTCGGAACGCGCGGCGTAGAAGGTGCGAGTCCTGCACCCAGTCGATGAATTCATCGGTCAGGATATCGGGAGACAGCAGCGGCCTTGGGTCTTCAACCGGCTTCAGCCCCCATACGGCCAGCGAGTAATCATTCGCCACAAAGCCGCCCGGCATCAGGCCCATGTCTTCCATCCGCTTCGTGATCAGCATGCCCAGCGACTGGTTCGCGTTCCAGCCGACGAACGTATAATAGACGGTGTAATGGCGCTTTGCGTGGGGGAAGCTCTCCACCAACAGGTTTTTCGGGCCGGGCAGATGGCTGCGCCAGTCCTGCACCTCCAGCCATTCGCGCACGTCGTCGGGGAAACGCGACCACCCTGCGCGGTCGATCAGCAGGGCGCGCACACGATCCGCCAGATGTGTGGTGAGCGGGAGACGCAGACCGCCATAGCTGGGTATCATGGCCGATTTGGAACTGGCGCGCACGGTCAGTTCCATATCCTTCAATTGCTCCACTTCCACATTCACGCCAGCGAACTGGAAAGTATCGCCGGGGCGCAGGGATGCGGCAAAGCGTTCCTCCACCTTGCCAAGAGAGCGACCATTGCGGAAGCGGACATCCAGCATTTCGGAATCGATAATGATCCCTGCGTTCATACGGTGGCGCTGGGCCTGCTCCGGATGAGTAAGGCGCCACACGCCTTGCGCATCGCGGGTGATCCGCTTGAACTTGTCGTAGGCCTTTAGCGAATATCCGCCAGTGGCCACGAATTCCAGCACGCGGGAGAATTGCTCAGCGTCGATCATCGCATAGGGCCAGCATGATCGTATTTCCAAAAGCAGCTCGTCTTCCCGGAACGGCGCCGCGCAGGCGCAGGCCATCACGTGCTGTGCCAGCACATCCAGGCCGCCGGGGCGAAAATCCTCTCCGTCGCGCTGGCCCTCGTCCACCGCCTGCATCGCGGCAGTCGCCTCCAGAAACTCGAAACGATTTCCGGGCACCAGCAAGGCGCGACTGGGCTGGTCCAGCCGGTGATTGGCCCTGCCAATGCGCTGCAGCAGGCGGGACGAACCCTTGGGCGCGCCCATCTGCACCACCAGATCGATATCGCCCCAGTCGACACCCAGATCGAGGCTGGCAGTGCAAACGAGGGCGCGCAGCTCGCCGCGCGCCATTGCGCCCTCCACCTTGCGCCGTGCCTCTTTCGACAGCGAACCGTGATGGATGCCGATGGGCAGGTTCTCCTCATTGGCATCCCACAGATGCTGGAAGATATACTCGGCCAGAAAGCGCGTGTTGGTGAACACCAGCGTGGTGTTGCTCTTCCGGATCCGCTCGTAAAGCTGCGGGATAGACCAGGTAGCGGCGTGCCCACCCCAGGGCACCCGCTCGCCATCCGGCAGGAGAATTTCAACCTCGGGCTCCGCGCCCTGCTCCCCCTGCACCAGCTCGACAGAATCGAGATCGCCCCACGGGGCAATCCAGCCGCGATACCCTTCGGGATCAGCCACCGTTGCAGAGAGCGCAGCGCGCTGCATATCGGGCGCTATGGCCTGCAAGCGCGAGAGTGCCAGAGCCAGAAGATCACCGCGCTTTTGTGTGGCGAATGCATGGATTTCGTCCACCACCACGCGTTTCAACCCTGCAAAAAGAGTGATGCTGTCTTTAAAACTGAGCAGCAGTGACAGGCTCTCCGGCGTGGTGAGCAGGATGTTGGGCGGCTTGCTGCGCTGTCGGCGCTTGCGGTCGGACGGCGTATCACCACTGCGCGTCTCAATTGTCAGGTCGAGACCCATCTCCTCTACCGGCGTAAACAGATTTCGCTGCACGTCATGCGCCAGTGCCTTCAATGGCGAGATGTACAATGTATGCAGGCCCTGTGGCCTTTCACCGTCGCCAATGCGCGAGGGGCAAAATGCCGCCAGCGTCGGCAAAAAGCCAGCCAAGGTCTTGCCCGCCCCCGTATCGGCCACCAGCATCGCGTGCTTGCCCGCGTCAGAGGCTGCCAGCATCTGCGCCTGATGCCTGCGCACACGCCAGTCCCGGCTGGCGAACCATTCAGTGATTTCTGGCGGGGTTGCGGGTGTCGGGGCTTTGGTGCGCTTTCCCATGGTCATGATATAAGGCGCGTCGCTCCAACCACAATCGCGCGTCTATTCCACGATGTAGTGGATGGGTTTGAAAGTGCCGCCGTTGGATGAATAGGCAGAGCACGCCGTCAGCCCAACGATCAGATCCATTTCGGCGCGCAGACGAATATAATCGCCCGCTTTGCTGGTGGGCGGCTCTACCCGCAGCGATCCGCTGGTCCCGTCGACGGGCACATTCATGAACACATTGAACGCGCACGGTATGTCATCAGGTGCAATGCCATAAGGCTCCAGCGCCTCTGCCAGATTGCCGAAGCATCCGCGGTGCACGGGCTTGTCGGGATAAAAATGGCGGAAAGTGGCCTTGCTGCACGGCGTCAGGAGGAAATCGTGCAGCCCCACCGTATCCTCGATGATGGAGAGCATGGGACTGGATCTGTTCGACCACAAACGGTTGCCGGTGGTCAGCGCGATGGTTTCTTCATAGTCGAAGGTGCGTCCGTTAGAGATAACCTCGCGCACATCATCCGCACTGTAAGCCAGCAGGTCCGATACTTGCGTCCCTTGCGGATCGATAACGCGCAGGACCTTGCCCGCATCAAGCCGGAGGGCAATGCCAGTGCGCGGCGATATTTCCATCGGCTTCATGCCTTGTCGCTCAGGCCGCTACTGGCAACGCGCGGATCCGCGAAGGGGCATTCCCAGTCCAGCCCCACCTTGCGGCCCGAATACTGCCGCGCTTCGCTGGCTTCTCCGTGGGAGGAAAGCATTGGGTTGATGTCGCCCGCCAGCGCCTTGTCCCTTTTCAGTATGACGTTGCGCATACGCTCATATCCGCCCTCGTCGCGCAGGCGCTCGAACTGGTCATGCAGATTGAACACCAGCGTCGGGCGTTGGAAACGGCGGGCCGGACGCGAAGCGCGCGGGTGCAGGCCGACGACGAAAAACGCCTCGCCACCAAAGCTGAGTGAAAAGTGCGGGCTGGCGGGATCCGCGCTCACGCGCTGATCAAGCGGCTGGCCTCGCCAATTGTCCTTGTCGGCCAGCGATTGCAGCCGCTCCCACATGGCCTTTTCGAACTCGACTTCTTCCAGATCCATCGGACCTTCAAAGATGATCGCCAGACTGCGCAGACCGGCAGGGTTGTTGCGGTATGCAATTGCCCAGTCGAGGAGCGCGTCATGCACCTGCATATCGTCCCAACCGCTTGTGATCGAATGCCCCACAAGTGTCTTCAGTGTTCCGCGAGACAGCGCTGACTTGGCACCGACGCACGGAAAGTCCGGCTCGGCAATTTGCCGCGCCAGTTCTTCGCGCGCTACTTCTTCCGTTGTGTCACTTACCAACATTGCAACTTACCTTTAGCCTGCCAAACAACCTGTGTGGCGGGTCAAAGTTCCGCTGGTGCCTATTGCCCGCGGCTGGCTACATTCCGGAATTGCGGGCCATGGCCGCCATTGTGGCGGCACCTGCCAGACCGGCTGCAATTTTGCCAGATATTCCCGTGACCCCCTTCAATGTCCAGCACTTTCGCCGCGTTCAAGGCCGCTCAACGCCAGTTGTTCGTCGATCAGGCCCATTAGCCGGGCCAGGCCTTCCTCGGTATCACTCTCAGCTCTGGCCACCAGCACATCCTGCGTGTTGGAGGCGCGCAATAGCCACCAGCCGTCGGGCGTATTTACGCGCACGCCATCGGTGGAATTCACTTCTACGCCAACGGGCGCATCATCGCCTGTCAGCCGTGCCTTCACCTCGTCGATGGCGGCGAACTTGCGGCTTTCATCCACATGAAAGCGCAATTCCGGGGTGTTGAGCATGTCGGGCATTTCACCGCGCAACTGCGTGACCGGTTTTCCCAATCTGGCAGACGCCGCAATCAGTCGCAGCCCGGCGTAAAGCGCATCGTCGAAACCGTAGTAATCGTCGGCAAAAAACACGTGCCCGCTCATTTCGCCCGCAAGCGGTGAAGAAACTTCCTTCATTTTGGATTTAATCAGCGAGTGGCCGGTCTTCCACATAATCGGCTTGCCGCCGTGCTTCTCAACGGTTTCGAACAGCGCCCGGCTGGCCTTCACATCCGCGATAATCGTGGCGTTAGGTAGTCTTGCGAGGAGGTCTTCGGCGTAGATCATCAGTAACTGATCCCCCCAGATGACGCGGCCTTCGCCGTCAATCGCGCCGATCCGGTCGCCGTCGCCGTCGAAAGCTACTCCAAAGTCGAGGTTCTTCGCCGCGACAAGCGTGCGCAGGTCGGCAAGATTGGCCTCAACAGTGGGATCAGGATGATGATTGGGAAAACTACCGTCGACTTCAGTGAACAGCAGGTGATGCTCACCCGGAAGGCGCTTGGCGAGGAGCTCCAGCGCGGGGCCGGCAGCGCCATTGCCCGCGTCCCAGCCAACCCTGAGGCTGGAGAGCGCGCTCTCGTCCACCCCAGCGAGTGCAGTCAGGAGACGCTCGATATACTCATCGATGATTTCGACGCTTTCCACAGCGCCAGCCCCGTCGAGCCATTCGCCTGCGGCCGCGAGTTCCCCGAGTCGCTGGATATCGACGCCGAAGAAGGGTCGGCCTCGAAATACCATCTTGAAGCCATTGTAATTGGCGGGATTGTGGCTGCCAGTTATCTGAACGCCGCCATCCACCTCTTCGGCTGACGCTTCGGCGTAATACAGCATCGGCGTTGCCCCCATGCCGATGCGTCGCACATCGCAACCGCTGCCTGTCAGCCCTTCGATCAGCGCATGTTCGAGCATCGGAGAGCTGACCCGGCCATCATATCCCACCGCCACCATTGGCGCACGGTCGGGCGCCGTGGCATCCAGCCCCATGTCGCGGCGCAGCAGCGTGCCAAAGCTGCGCCCGATGGCACGAGCATCTTCCGCTCCCAGGGTTTCGCCGATTATTCCGCGAATATCGTATTCGCGCAGCACGGTGGTGTCGAAATCGTGAGTCATCTACGTTCCCCAAGGCCGCTGACGGCCGCCACTCATGGCAATTG
>JBASBA010000441.1:0-6873 GCA_049650885.1 Alteraurantiacibacter sp.
CCTGCGGCCCGAAGCGAAGTTCGACGACATGGAAGCATTGAAGCGCCAGATGGAAGAGGATTGTGCCAAGGCGCGCATGCTACTAGGTGCCCGCCCAAACGATTACTGGCGCGATGACTGACGAAACAGCCAAGCGGGATTACCGGGACACTGTCTTCCTGCCGAAGACCGAGTTCCCCATGAAGGCCGGGCTCCCGCAGAAGGAGCCGGGCATCCTTGCGCGCTGGGAGGAGGAAAATCTCTACGGTCAGCTTCGCGAAAGCCGAGCCGGGCGCGAGAAATTCATCCTTCACGATGGCCCGCCCTACGCAAATGGCAACATCCACATCGGCCATGCCCTGAACAAGGTGCTGAAGGACGCTGTGATCCGCACGCAGACGCTGCTGGGCAAGGATGCCCCCTACGTTCCGGGCTGGGATTGCCACGGCCTGCCGATCGAATGGAAGATCGAGGAAAAGTACCGCAAGAAAAAGAAGAACAAGGACGAGGTTCCGCCAAAGGAATTCCGCCAGGAATGCCGCGAATACGCCGCCGAATGGGTGGCGGTGCAGGCGGAGCAATTCAAGCGGCTGGGCGTGATGGGCGAATGGGACAAGCCCTACCTCACCATGGCGCCCGAAGCAGAGGCGGGCATCGTCGCCGAATTGCTGAAGTTCGCCGAAAGCGACCAGCTCTATCGCGGCGCGAAGCCGGTTATGTGGAGCCCCGTTGAAAAGACCGCGCTGGCCGAGGCCGAGGTTGAATACGAGGACATCACCTCGACGCAGATCGACGTGGCGTTTGAGATTGTCGAAAGCCCGATCGAAGAACTGGTCGGTGCGCATGCGGTGATCTGGACGACCACGCCGTGGACGATCCCGGTGAACCAGGCTTTGGCTTATGGGCCGGATGTTGAATATGTTCTGGTCGAAATAGTTACTCATGGAGGTAACAGTCCTCCTGAAATGCATCCACTCAATGACTGGGCGGGCAAGCGCGTGCTCGTCGCTGGTTCCTTGACCGCCGGAATTGAGAAGCGGATTTCTGAGTCTCTTCCGGACGATTATGGGGTCTATCTCGAACGCAGGTCTACTGTCGCCAGCGTGAATCTCGCCGGAACCAAGGTTCGCCACCCGATGCACCACCTCGGCGGCTTCTTCGCAGAGCCGCGCCCGATGCTGGCCGGCGATTTCGTCACCACCGATGCGGGCACGGGCATTGTCCACATGGCGCCCGACCATGGCGAGGACGACTTCGACCTGTGCAAGGCCAATGGCATCACGCCGAAGTTCGTGGTCGATGACGATGGTCGCTATCGCGAGGACTGGGGCTGGCTGCCGCGCACGGATGAACGCTCCGGCAGCGTCATCAATCCCAAGTTCAACGCGCCCGATGGACCGATCTGTTCAGACCTGCGCGAGGCCGGCGGTCTCCTCAGCGCATCCACTGATTATCAACACTCTTATCCACATAGCTGGCGCAGCAAGGCGAAGATCATCTTCCGCTGCACGCCGCAGTGGTTCGTGCCGATGGACAAGGATCTGGGCGGCAAGACCCTGCGCCAGACCGCGATGGCCGAGATCGAGAAAACACGGTTCGTTCCGGCAAAGGGCAAGAACCGTATCGGTTCGATGGTCGAGGGGCGACCCGATTGGGTGCTTTCCCGCCAGCGCGCCTGGGGCGTGCCGATCACCCTGTTCGTGAACCGTGAAAGCGGCGAATATCTGGTCGATACAGCCGTGAACCAGCGCATCGTGGATGCAATCAGGCAGGATGGTGTGGACGCATGGGATGCTGAAAACGCCGCCCGGCTGCTTGGCCCCGACTACGCGTTCGATGATTTCGAGATGGTTACCGACATTCTCGACGTGTGGTTCGATTCTGGCTCTACCCACGCCTTCGTGCTGGAATCGGACAACTGGCCGGACCTGCAATCGCCCGCCGATCTCTATCTTGAGGGCAGTGACCAGCACCGCGGCTGGTTCCAGTCCTCGCTGCTGGAATCCTGCGCCACGCGCGGCCGTGCGCCCTATAAGCAGGTGCTGACCCACGGCTTCACCATGGCCGCAGACGGTCGCAAGATGTCGAAGAGCCTTGGCAACACCATCGATCCGCTGACGGTGATGGAGCAATATGGCGCGGATATCATCCGCCTGTGGGCGCTTTCGGTCGATTACACAGAGGACCACCGTATCGGGCCGGAAATCCTGAAGGGCGTGGCAGACCAGTATCGCAAGCTGCGCAACACGCTTCGCTATATGCTGGGCGCGCTGGGCGAGTTTGAAGAGAGTGAGCGCGTGGACGTTTCGGAAATGCCGGAACTGGAACGCTATGCCCTCGTGCTGCTGGCTGAGCTGGATGCGACTTTGCGCACCCATGTCGATAATTACGATTTCGATGCCTACACCCGCGCGCTGGTGGATTTCATGAATGAAGACCTCTCGGCCTTCTTCTTCGATATCCGCAAGGACAGGCTGTATTGCGATGCGCCCGGATCGGCAGAGCGCCGGGCCTATCGCACCGTTCTTGATACGCTGTTCAACGCCCTGATCCGCTACGCCGCGCCGGTGCTGGTGTTCACGGCGGAGGAGGTGTGGGGCACGCGCCATCCGGAAGGCGGATCGGTGCACCTGCTGGAATGGCCAGCGATTCCCGCAGCCGAGGCTGACACCACACGCTGGGATGCGCTACGCACCTTGCGTGAGCGGGTGATGGAAGCGATCGAGCCATTGCGGCGCGAGAAAACCATCCGCTCTGGCCTGGAAGCCGAAGTGACCGTGCCCGCCTCTGCCGTGCCGAAGGGCTTCGACGCAGACGATCTGGCCACCCTGTTTATCACCGGCACCGTGACACTGGGTGACGGGGACAGCGTGACCGTGACAAAATCGGACGATGCCAAATGCGGCCGCTGCTGGCGTCTCCTGCCAGAGGTTTCGGAAGACGGGGACCTTTGCAACCGTTGTGAAAACGTGGTTGCCAAGCTGGATGCCGCCTCATGACGACGCTCACCAAATTCCGCATTTATGGCCTTGCAATGGCGCTGGCGATCTTCGCGATTGACCAGTGGGTGAAGAATTTCGTGGTGGAGGATCTGGGCCTTACCCGCGTTGGCGATCATTATCCGCTGATGCCGTTCTTCGATTTCACCCGCACGAACAATTACGGCGTTTCGCTTGGCATGTTCGAGGCGACGAGCATGGAAATGCGCTGGATCCTGGTCGGAATGACTGCGCTGATTTCCGTCATCGTGCTGATCTGGATGCTGCGCGAAAAGCTGTTGGGCGAGATTCTGGCGCTTGGGCTGGTACTGGGTGGCGCGCTGGGGAATATCCGTGATCGCTATCTTTATGGCTATGTCATCGACTATGCGGATCTGCATATAGGCGACTTTCGACCTTTCCTGATTTTCAACGTCGCCGATGCGGCGATTACGATCGGCGTTGTTATTATCCTTGCCCGTGCCTTGTTCATGCGCGAGAAACCGTCCAATGAGCAGGACGCTGCGACGAAATAGAACGATGGCGAATAAACCGATGGCCCATGAGCCCGGAGAATTGAACACTATGCGTAATCACACCAGCGCCCCCCTTGCCCGTATCATGGTCGCCTCTGCCGCCGTGTTTGGCCTTTCTGCCTGTGGCGGCATCAGTATCGACCGTGACCGGCCGGATGAATTTGCCGTGCAGCGCCAGGCGCCACTGGTGATACCGCCCGATTTTCACCTTGTTCCACCCGCACCGGGTGCGCCGCGTCCTGCCGATGGCACCGCCTCGCAACAGGCGCTTGAGGCTTTGTTCGGTGGCCCCTCGCAGCGCAGCGGCATCGAAACCTCCGCCCTTGATCAGGCGGGTGAGGCGGATGCCGGCATCCGTTCCTCTATCGGCGATGCGGACACCTATACGGTGGACAAGGGCACCGCCACGCAGGCCATCATCGCCGCACCCGAGGGTGACGGTCAGGCAGCGCGGGCCGTCATTCCGGGCTAGCGCCCGCAATTATTCCTTTTTGTTTGGCCTCAAGCGCCGGCGTTCGCATCCGCTCACTTGGCTATCCTCGCATTAGCTCGGGCGCGCATTCGCGCTTGCGTTCGCTTGCGCGACCGTGTCCTGCGATCTCGTTGATATCAGTGCTGAATCGGTCCGCGTTTAGCGGACCGCAAGGCCGAATGGCCGCCCGCAGCGGGCGCAGCTTGCTGCGCATCTAGCGAGGACGATTGCGCGGAGGCGCAATTGAAAAACAAACAAACTCGCGGAACTCCGTCGCCGTCGGACGAGATTATTCTTCTTCGAGCATTTCCCGTGCCACCAGCAGCTTGTCGATCTTGCGCCCATCCATATCGACAATCTCGAAGCGCCAGCCCTGCTCGACGAAGAACTCTCCTTCGGCAGGCAAGTGCTTCAGCACGGAGAGCACATATCCCGCCGCCGTGGCGAATTCCTTGTTCTCCGGAAAATCCAGGTCGAGCCGATCGGCCAGAGCGTCCGCCGCCAGTCCGCCGGACACCAGATAGCTGCCGTCTTCGCGTTCCGTGAACATGGGCATGTCGCCCTCATCCTGATGGCTGGCAAAATCGCCGGCAATCGCAGACAACAGATCAGCAGTTGTCACGATCCCGTCGAGGTGGCCGTATTCGTCATGCACCATCGCCATGCCGGTGCCCGATTGCTGCAACACACGCAGCGCATCCATCGCATCCAGCTGATCGGGCACGACTTCGCTCTTTCGCAGCAACTCGTCCAGTTCAACCTTGCGCCCAGTCATCAGCAGCGTCAGCACTTCGCGCACCTTCAACACGCCGAGCACCCTGTCGGGCGATCCGTCCGCTACGGGAAGCAGCGAATGGGGTGATTCGGCGATTGTGGTGCGCAATTCCTCCTCGTCCGCATTCACATCGATCCAGTCCAGCTGCGTGCGCGGGGTCATCAATTCCCGCACCGGGCGGTCCTGCAATCGCATGATGCCTGAAAGAATGGCACGCTCCTGCTCCTCGATCACGCCGGTGCGCGTGGCATCGGCGAATATCATGTGCAGTTCCTCCGCTGTCAGGCTGTGATCACCCTTGTTGCGCATGCCCATCATCGCCAGCAACACGCTGGAGGATGCATCCAGCAGCCAGACGAAAGGCGCGGCAACCTTGGCCAGCAGCGCCATCGGCCGCGCCATGATGAGCGAAATCGGCGTTGCGGCACGCAGAGCCAACTGCTTTGGCACCAGCTCGCCCACGATCAGAGTGGCAAAGGTGGTGAAGCCGATCACAAGGGCAAACCCGAGGTTATAGGCCGTGTCCTCGTCCAGACCGAACCAGGCGGACAATCGCTCTCCCACGGGCGCACCCAGCGCAGCGCCGGATACGGCACCGGCGATAATGCCGATCAGCGTGATGCCGATCTGCACGGTAGACAGGAATTTGCCCGGCTCCGCGGCCAGCCGCATGGCGACTTCGGCGCTTTTGCTGCCTTTTTCGGCCGCCATGCGCAGCCGCGCCGTGCGCGCAGAGACGATCGCCAGCTCCGACATGGCAAAAACGCCGTTGAGGACGATCAGGAAAGCGAGCGCAGCCGCGTAATGCCAGGGGAAGGGGCTCATCGCGATCCCGCTAGCAGGTTTCGCGGATTGCGCAAAAGCCCCAGAAAGGTGCCGTTCACGGAACTGGCTCCAGATGCATTCGTTAAGAGACGCACGACGCGCTGCATTGGTTTGGGGATGCGCGGAAAAATTGGAGGAATTATTATATGAATATCAAAAAGATGCTTGTTTCGACAACGGCAGCACTCGCACTTATCGGCACCACCAGTGCCTGTGTAACGGACCCGAACACGGGTGAACGCAAAATTTCGCGCACCGCTCTTGGTGGTCTTGGCGGCGCCGGTCTCGGCTATCTGCTGGGCGGACTGATCGGCGGCAAGACGGCCCGTATCGTAGGTGCAGGTATCGGCGGCGCGGCAGGCGGCTATGTCGGCTATCGCATGGACGAGCAGATCCGCGAGCTGGAAGAAGTTACCGCCGGCACCGGCGTGGACGTGAACCAGACACCTGGCGGCGACGGTATTCTGGTGAACTTCCCGGATGTTACCTTTGCTGTCGATTCCACCAGCATTTCGCCACAGATGCGTGACACGCTGGATGGCGTGGCGCAATCGATGGTCGACTATCCCGATTCGCTGATCGACGTGATGGGCCACACCGATTCGACCGGTAGCGAGCAGTACAATCTCGATCTGTCGCGTCGCCGTGCCGAGTCGGTCTCCAACTACCTCGTATCGCGCGGCGTGTCGCGCGCCCGTATCGAGACGATCGGTTATGGTGAGCAATATCCGGTTTCGGACAATTCCACCGCATCCGGCCGGTCCGAGAATCGCCGCGTGGAAATCCGGATTACGCCGATCACGCAGGATGATGTCAACGCAGCCTACTAACTGGCGTTACGACATTGATTACAAGAGGGGGCGTTCCAGCGGGAGCGCCCCTTTTTCGTGACGTCGCCTATTGGCCCGACAGGCGTTCAGCCCGTTCACGCAACCGCTCTACCGCGGCATCGTGAATGCCCGGCGAACTGGCCAGCAGCCCGAACGCGCGCGGATCGCGCTTGTTGTACAGCAGCGGCTGGCCGAATGCGTCGGTAACGGCTGCTCCGGCTTCGCGCGCGATCAGTGCGGCGGCGGCAATATCCCATTCGTAACCCCAACGCAGGGTCGCCACGAGATCTGCCCGGTCATCGGCAATCATGGCAACGCGCAAGGCGATGGAATTGGGCTGCTCCACCTTTACAAGGTCGCTGTCATCCTTCGGCAGATCGTTAACAGGCACACGCGATCCTGAGAATTTCTGCCGCGTGCTGGATTTCAGGCGTTTGCCGTTAAGCCATGCCCCCTTGCCCGCCACACCGGACCACAC
>JBASBA010000442.1:0-11339 GCA_049650885.1 Alteraurantiacibacter sp.
CCTTTCAGGCCGCCTTTCGCCGGAAATCTCCGAGAATGAAGGTGTGCAAAGCTTCTATCTTCGCAGCCAGGTCGATGCGTCCTATTACCAGTCGGTTGGCGAAAATACCGTGCTGGCCGGACGCGTCCGGCTTGCCAGCATTCCGGGCGCACCGCTGGATGCGATTGCGCCTTCGCGCCGGCTTTATGCTGGCGGCGGCGGATCGGTACGCGGCTATGGCTATCGCGAAATCGGCCCGTTGAACAATTCCGGCGATCCTATCGGCGGACGCAGCCTGGTCGAACTTTCTGCAGAAGCGCGTATCGGCACAGGTTTCATGGATGGTGCTGTCAGCATTGTTCCATTCGTGGATGCAGGTTCCGTTGGTCTCGATCCGACACCGGATTTCGACACGATCAAGTTCGGCGCGGGGCTGGGTGTTCGTTACGATACAGGCTTTGGCCCCCTGCGCCTCGATGTTGCCGTCCCGCTAAATCCGGGGCCGAACGATAACTGGGTCGCTGTGTACGTGGCGTTGGGTCAGGCCTTCTGATGGCGGGCGCTCCTGCCATTGAAGATCACGCCGCCGATGAAAAGGTGCCGGCCCGCCGCAAGCGCCTGATACCGATCCGTATTCTGAAGGGGATTGGCTGGATACTGGCAGGGTTGCTGGCCATCGTCGTGCTGGCGATTGCTTTTTTGCACACACCTCCCGGCCGCCAGTTCATCGTCGATCAGGTCAGCAAGTTTGCGCCGGCCTCCGGGCTTCGTGTGGAAGTGGGAGAGATTGACGGGTCCGTCCTGTGGAGCAGCACTCTTTACGAGGTGAAGCTGTATGATGCGAACGATACGCTTTTTCTGGAAGTGCCCACGATTGACCTGAACTGGCGTCCCTACAGGTTCTTCACCAGCGGTCTGGATGTGCGGCACATCGTTTTGACCAATGGCACTTTATATGCCGCGCCCGAATTGGAACCTGGCGATCCCGATGCGCCGATCCTGCCTGATTTCGATATCCGCGTGGATCGTTTCGTGATCGACAATCTGACCGTCGCGGAAGGCTTGCTTGGCGAGAAGCGCGTGATCGATTTCGCTGCCGAGGCGGATATAAGCGATGGCCTCGTTTATCTTGATGCTGACGGTGAATTTGGCGGCGGCGACCAGTTTTCTGCCCTGATCCATGCCGAGCCTGACGACAATCGCTTCGACCTTGACCTTAACTGGCAGGCCCCTGCCGGCGGATTTCTGGCCGCCATGGTGGGTGCAGAGGAAGACCTTTCGATCAATATCGACGGTGATGGCGGCTGGACATCGTGGAAAGGGGATCTGCTGGCTGTGCAAGGCGGCAGCGAACTTCTGAACTTCGATATTTATAACGAAAGTGGACAGTATCGCATTGTCGGGCAAGCGAGACCTTCCGCCTATTTAACCGGTCTGCCGCAGCGGGCGCTGGGCGAACTGGTTACACTTACGGCTTCGGGTACGCTGGAAAATTCCGTGTTGGAAGGCGATTTCGTGCTGCGCGGGCGCGGTGTGAATGCAGATGGCGAGGGCGCAATTGATCTGGCCAACAACGCTTTTGACGATTTCAGAATCGGCCTGCAATTGCTGGATTCCACGCTGTTTTCAAAGGATATTGCGCTCAACGGTTTGCTGTTGGACGGCGTGCTGGATGGCGGGTTTCGCGATGTCACCATGCCCCACACGCTCAGCGTGGAGGAGATTGACGCGGGCGGCATAATCGTGACCGGTGTGCGGCAGGCTGGCACGCTTGTCTATGACGGTGTTCGCGCGACGATACCTGTCGATGCGCAGATAGCGCAGATTGTCAGCGGCAATGAATTGTTCGATCCACGCCTGGTCGATGGAACCCTGGCCGGCACGATCGTGTACGCTGGTGCGGAGATCCTGTCGGATGATCTGGCGGTGCAGTTTCAGGGGTTGCGGGCGCGTCTGGGTCTCAACAGCAACCTTGAGAATGGCCTGACGAAGGTAAATGGGCCGGTCAATATCGCTAACCTTGAATTCGACAACATCGGTTTCGTCGATGCGGCCGCGCAGGTCCGGTTTCGCATCGGCGGCGGCGAGCCATGGATGCTGCGTGCCGAATTGCAGGGCCGTGTTGATGAAGTCACCAATTCCACCATCACTAGTCTTGCCGGTGAAAACATCCGTTTCGATGGCGGCATTGTGATGGGCAGGCAGCGGCCGCTGGTATTCCAGAACATGGATATCAATGCCAGCATGCTTACCGCCACGCTGGATGGCCAGGTTGATGGAAACGGAACCAGCTTGGCAGGATATGGCCGCCACGCGGAATACGGCCCCTTCACAGTCGAGGCGACACTGGCCGAGGATGGTCCGCGCGCGGAACTGGTGTTTGCAGATCCCCTCCCTGCTGCCGGACTGACCGATGTTCGCGTTAGCCTTTTACCGACCGAAAACGGCTTTGCTATCGAGACGAGCGGAGGCTCGATGCTGGGCCTTTTCGATGGAACACTGGATCTCGAGATTGCCGAGAATGGTGATACCGCCGTCCGGATAGAGAGGCTTGATGTTGCCGACACGCGCGTAAGCGGCACTCTCAATCTCGTCGAAGGTGGCGTGGCCGGACAGTTGGATGTTGGGCGCGGTGGTCTGGACGGGACGATAGATCTTGCCGTGCGAGACGGCGGACAAGGTTTTGACATCAACCTTGTCGCGGATGGCGCTCGTTTCGGCGGCGCAACGCCTATCGCCATTTCCAGTGGGACGATCGATGCCAGCGGACTGATCGCCGATGGCAACACGACTGTAATGGGCAACGCCAGCATGCGGGGCCTTTCCTATGGCAACCTGTTTATCGGCCGCCTCGCTGCGCAGGCCGAAATACAGAACGGCCGCGGCACGTTCGATGCTGCACTTACAGGACAGCGCGGCAGCCAATTTGAACTGCTGTTGAACGGCAGAATTGCGCCCGAACGCATCGCCGTTGCCGCAGAAGGATCCTATGCGGGGCGGGCGATTTCAATGCCCCGCCGCGCGGTGCTGACGAGTATGCCGGACGGCGGCTGGCAGCTTCAGCGATCTCAGGTAAGTTATGGCGATGGCTATGTAATCGCCAGCGGCCAGTTCGGCGGCAAAAGCCCCTTGCAGGGCCGTATCGCACTGTCGGACATGCCGCTGAACATTGTTGGCGCGTTATCGGGAGAGCTCGCCATCGGCGGCAGGATTTCGGGCGTTGTCGATATCGAGCAGGGCGCAAATGGCCTGCCAGTGGGCGAGGCGCGGCTGAGGGTGGACGACCTGACCCGATCCAGCCTGCTGCTGACTTCTCAGCCACTGGATATCGCCCTTGTTGCAAACCTGTCGGAAACCTTGTTGCAGACCCGCGCGGTGATGTCTGACAAGACCGGCGCCGACGGGCGTTTGCAGGCACGTATTGCAAACCTGCCGCGATCCGGCGCGCTGACCGACAGGCTTTATAATGGCGACCTGTTTGGCCAGTTCCGCTTCAACGGCTCTGCCGCTGCATTGTGGCGACTGGCGGCGATCGATCTGCTGGACATGACGGGCGATGTCAGCGTGGCGGCCAATATTCGCGGAACCCTGGGCGATCCGCGAATACGCGGATCTCTGGAAGGGGACGACCTTCGCGTTCGCAGCGCGCTTACCGGCACGGATGTTACCGGCCTGCAGGCGCGCGGCACGTTTACAGGCTCACGACTGGCACTCACCAGTTTTGCCGGGACTGCACCCAATGGCGGACGTATTTCCGGCAGCGGCTTTATCGACCTGTCGGCAATTTCGGCAACGCGTGGCCCGCAGATTGATTTGCGCATGGCCGCACGCAATGCCGAAATCGTTGATCTTGAAAACATGGGCGCGACGGTAACCGGCCCGATGCGGATAGTTTCCAACGGGGTGGGCGGTACGATCGCGGGCCGGCTGGAAGCCACTGGCGCACGCTGGCGATTGGGCGCGTCGGAAGTGCTGGCACAACTTCCGAATGTGGAGGTTGCTGAAATCAACTTACCGCCCGATCAGCGACCCGCATTCGCTAACCAGAGGCCGTGGAGCTTTCTGATCGATGTGCGCGCGCCCGGCGGTATCGAGGTCGATGGCATGGGCCTTGAAAGCGAATGGCGCACGGAAAACCTGCTGTTGCGCGGAACGACGGATGATCCACGCGTGGGTGGCTCCGTTTCGATAGTTCCACGTCAGGGCTTCTATTCCTTCGCCGGGACGCGGTTTGAAATAACGCGCGGAGAGATCGATTTCGATCGCAACATGCCTATCGATCCACGGATTGATCTGACCGCCCAAACCGACGTGAACGGCATCTCTGTCGAGGTTGATGTGACGGGAAGTGCAAGCCAGCCCGAGATTGTCTTCTCCTCCACCCCGGCCTTGCCCGAGGAAGAACTGCTTGCCCGCCTGCTGTTCGGCGGATCAATTACCGATCTTTCCGCCACGGATGCACTGCAACTGGGCGCGGCTGTTGCATCGCTGCGCGGTGGCGGCGGTGTTGGCCCGATCAACAAGCTGCGCAATGCAGTGGGACTTGATCGGTTGCGTATCATTCCATCCGACCCGGCACTGGGCCGCGGAACGGCGGTCGCGCTGGGCAAGAATTTTGGCCGACGCTTCTATGTGGAAATCATCACCGATGGTGCGGGCTACAACGCCAGCGAGCTGGAATTCCGCGTCACGAGCTGGCTGAACCTGCTGGCCACCGTCAGCACGATTGGCAGGCACCAGGCGGCAGCCGAATACCGGCGGGATTATTGAGTTGAGGAGAAGAAAAAGAGGGGCGCCCCGTTGGCTGCCCCCCTTTTTGATTGTTCATCCAGAGTTCGCCTATTGCGGTTCTTCCATCGATTTCAGCACCGTGTCCATGGGGATTACCGATCCATTGGCCCCGCTAATCACGTCACCTGCAACAACGCCACTTGTCCCATCGGAAGATGTAACGACCAGATTATCACCATCCTGGCTGAATGTAAGTGTGTTCGATCCCATGGTCTGCATTTCGGCCGATCCATCGGCGCTTGCGATGGCGGCCGCGATGTCGTCCATGGAAAGATAACCTGGCACAATGTGTTCGCGCACGATTGCGACACGGGCAGCGCGTGCATCTGGCCCATCCAGAGGAATATCCAATGCGGCAAACGCTTCATCAGTGGGCGCGAAGACAGTGTAAGGCGCATTGCCATCGAAAACGCCATGCAGACCCGCATTGGCGAAGATTTCGGAGATGACGGAGAGATTTTCCGAACCCTCCAGCAAAGCGGCGAGTGTTTCGGAGCTCACCTCTTCTTCGCCATTGTCCTTCATTTCAGCCTCGGAATTGCAGGCGGATAGGGCGAGCAGCCCTGTGGCGGCCAGAGCCGCGAGAGTGCGTTTGGTTTTCATCGTTATACCTGTCCTTAGGTCAGCAATTCGATCGCAGCAGTGACCAGCCTGGTCTCCGGATCAACCTCGTAAACATAGCCATCGTTGTAGCGGTACATGGACTGCGGGCTGTCATAATACCGATCACGATAGCTGTAGGGCACATTGTAAACATCATAGCCGCGCGGCATCTGCTGACCCACCGAGAAATCGTTTCCGGTCAGCAATGCCGCGATGGAGGTGATTGCACTGGTTTGAGGATTCAGCCGGTACACGATATTGTCGGCGTACCGATAATTGTCACGCTGGCCGAGGCCGTAATAGCTTTCATAATATGTCGGCATTTGCGAATAGCGATAATCGTCGGGCCACGCATTGCCGATGGACAATGCACCGCCAAGCAAGGGTATGTATCCGGCGATCTGGCCGCCGCGGTCCATCTGCATCAAATAGCCATCATCGTAATAATAGCTGCCACGGCGATCACCCAGCAGGTTGCCAAGGCCCCACCAGTCCGGGCTGTAGTAATCGTAGCGATCGGCGTCCTGCTTGCGCGCCTGCCCCGGCGGGCGGCAGCCATTGTATTTGCGTGCCAGGCCAGGGGGGCAACCATTGGCAATACCGCTGGATGCCCGACGGAAATCGAAGTCTGGTCTATCATCATAGCGGACGGAGACCCGATCATTTCCCTCGTAGCTACCGCTCCCGTTCCCGTTGTTGCGGGCAGAGGGGCGATTGCCTGAATTGCCGTTGCCAGAGTTGCCCTTGTTGGCATTGCCGCGATTTACGGGTGGACTGATGCGGTTCGCATTGCCGTTGTTATTGCCATTGATGCGTTGTTGAAGGGACGCTTTGCGAGTGCCGCGTTCCTCCGCCTGTCCACCACGGTTACCGCGATTGCCGTTTGCGTTGCCATTGCCGTTTCCGGGATTGGCTGCGGCTGCGGGCGGCCCGCCGCGATTGCCGTTATTGCCCTTGCCATTTCCGTTTCCCTGGCTGTTGCCTTGGGCAAGGGCCGGAGATGTGGCCAGGGCGATAGCCGATATCGACGCGATCCAGAATTTCATATTCAGCTCCTCGTGAGCCGGATAAACGGCGGGGCGCGACGCCTTGTTCCTGACTAATGTTAATCGATCCCCTTTCGGTACAGTGCCGCTTCTGCCGCACGGCGCCGCGCAAGGCCCTTCATCACACGGCCCCCGGCGTAACACCATCGGGCGAATTCACGCGCCGCGCCATCGTGATCGCCCGCGTTGTGCTTGCGCGTCAGCGTGGCGCTGGCGATGGCGCCGGTGTTGTAATGAAAACTGACGAGGGCATCGAATTGACGCTGGCTGGTGGGGGCATCACCAATTGCGACAGTAACCATTTCGGCATAACGAACCAGGTCTGCTTCCAATCGCGCATCACATGCATCTTGAGACCAGACTGTGCCGGGGCCGATCCCATGGCCGGTTGCGCCCCAACCGATCGTCCAGGGTGCGCCGCCAGTGCCAGGGTCTGGATAAGCATCGAATCGCCCGTCGCGCCGCTTCCTTGCACACCCCTCAAACCGCTTGATCAGCGCGATACCTTCAGGCCCGATCTGCGGCACCGGCGGGTAATGTGGAACACCTGGAACACTGTCCTTGGCCAGATTATCCAGAGCGCGGTCAAGCCGATCGACTTCGCCCTGACGCAAGCCGCGGCCAAGGATCTGGCGGAAAATATTGAAAACGGATTTGCGGGTCATTGTCGGGCCTCGTGTGGTGAATATGAACCCGCGCGCTAGTTTGGCAATCAGCCTGTAGGACAGACGTGTAAAGAGTGCTTGACTGACAAGAGGTCTTTACAGTAAAGAGCTCTTTACAGGTAGCGAGGTGAGTTTGTGAAGAACCGCTTGAAGGATTATCGGGAAGCGAAAGGCTGGAGCCAGGGCGAACTTGCCCGTCGGTTGGGTGTCTCGCGGCAGACCATCAACGCGGTGGAGACCGATAAATATGATCCCTCGCTGCCCCTGGCATTGCGCATGGCAAAGCTGTTCGCGGTGAGTGTGCCGGATTTGTTTATCGACGATTGGGAGCCGGAGGCGGAGTGATGGATAAGATTTTGGACAAGACACGTAAGAGCAAGGTCAGGAAATTACTTACCGCACTCGTCATTGGTGCGGTCGTAGGCTTTTTGGTGTCGTTTGCATTCATGCGCACGGCCCAACTCGGCATTCTGGGAGAGCTTGATACCTCGCGTGAAATTGCCGGTCTGGTCGGGCTGCTGTATGTGGCAACGGCCTGTTTCGTGGGATTCGGCGTAATCAATCCAAAGCTGGGTGCGCGCGTCCTCAACGTGGAAGACGGTGAAGAACTGCAGGAACAGCGCAGCATGCTGGGCTGGAGCGTGGCAGGAATGGCGGCACTTGGCTTTGCCCTGTTCATCGCTGCACTTTCAGCGCCAGTGGGGCCAATTCCGGCGGAAATAATGATTATCGGTGTCGTCGCGCTGCTCGCAATATCCTGCTTCACCAGCTATCGTCAGCGCCGTTATACCGACGAATTGATGCGCAATGTGTCGCTGGAGACCGCATCGACCGCGTTTTACTTCACCAGCATTTTCGGAGGGGGCTGGGCGCTTCTTGCGCACGGGAATGTTGTCGCAGGCCCTCTCCCACTTGACTGGCTAACGATGTTCGCCGCCATCATGTTACTGGCGACGTATTGGGTATGCGGCAAACGCGGACTGCTCAAACAGCGATAGCCAGTAGCAAAACCAAAGAAAAAGGGCCGCCCGGTTTGTCCGAGCGGCCCTTTTCTCTGGTCAACCGATCGCTTGTGATCAGCTTGAATAATACATGTCGAACTCAACCGGGCTCGGCGTGGTGTTGAAGCGAATGCAGTCTTCGCGCTTCAGCTCGATATATGCTTCGATCTGGTCCTTGCTGAACACGTCACCGGCCAGCAGGAAGTCCATGTCCGCTTCAAGAGCGTCGAGCGCCTCGTCCAGCGAACCGCAAACCGTAGGAACGTCAGCCAGTTCAGCCGGCGGCAGGTCGTACAAGTTCTTGTCCATGGCATCGCCTGGATGGATCTTGTTCTGGATGCCGTCGATACCGGCCATCAGCAACGCGGCTGAGGAGAGGTAGGGGTTGGCAAGCGGATCGGGGAAACGGAATTCCACGCGCTTTGCTTTCTCACCCGCACCGTATGGAATGCGGCAAGAAGCGGAACGGTTGCGCGCCGAATAGGCGAGCAGCACGGGAGCTTCGAAACCCGGAACCAGACGCTTGTAGCTGTTGGTTGTGGGGTTGGTGAAGGCGTTACATGCCTTGGCGTGCTTGATAACGCCGCCGATGTAATACAGGCAGGTGTCGGACAGGCCGGCATAGCCGTCTCCGGCGAAGGTGTTCTTGCCGTCTTTCCAGATCGACATATGCGTGTGCATGCCCGATCCGTTGTCCAGCTTGATCGGCTTGGGCATGAAGGTGGCCGTCTTGCCATAGGCATGGGCAACCTGCTGCGTGACATATTTGTAAACCTGTGTGCGGTCGGCGGTTTCCACCAGTTCGCCAAAGGTCATGCCCAATTCGTGCTGGGCTGCGGCCACCTCGTGATGCTGCTTGTCCATGGGCAGGCCCATTTCCAGCATGGTGCTGACCATTTCTGCGCGAATGTCCATCGCACTGTCGACGGGAGCAACGGGGAAGTAACCGCCCTTGGCACGAGGGCGGTGGCCCATGTTGCCCATTTCCATTTCCGAACCCGTGTTGGTGGGCAACTCGACATCGTCGATCTGGAAGCCGGAACCGGCATAGCCATCCTCGAAGCGAACATCGTCAAACATGAAGAATTCCGGCTCGACACCGACGAACACCTTGTCGCCCAGACCGGCGGATTTCACATATTCCTGCGCACGCTTGGCGGTCGAGCGGGGATCGCGTGCATACAAGGAGCCATCGGATGGCTCGACAATGTCGCAGAACAAGACCAGCATCGGGGTGGCACTGAACGGATCGACGTAAACCGCATCGAGATCAGGCTTCAGGATCATGTCGGATTCGTTGATGACTTTCCACCCCTCGATCGAGGAGCCGTCGAACATCATGCCTTCTTCCAGCATGTCTTCATCGACAACGCCGGCGCACATTGAAAGGTGCTGCCACTTGCCCTTGGGGTCAGTGAAGCGGACGTCGACCCATTCGATCTCTTCGTCCTTGATGCGCTTCACGATATCCTTTGCGTCAGCCATGGTAATCCTTCCTTGAATTGAACATTTCGGTGTTGGTGCGGCGTGATCGCCGTGAATTTCGGGACGCCTTACAGTGCTGCGTCGTCCTGCTCTCCGGTACGGATGCGAATAGCTGTTCCGATGTCGGAGACGAAAATCTTGCCGTCACCTATGCGGCCTGTTTTCGCGGCACTGGCAATCGCCTCGGTGACCTTGTCGGCAAGCGCATCGGCAACGATGATCTCCAGCTTCACCTTGGGGAGAAAATCGACGACATATTCGGCGCCGCGATACAGCTCTGTATGGCCTTTCTGGCGCCCGAAACCCTTCGCTTCCGTTACGGTGATACCGGATACACCCACTTCGTGGAGCGCGTCCTTCACCTCATCGAGTTTGAAGGGTTTGATGATAGCTTCGATTTTTTTCACTAATATCCCTGTCTCTACCCGGCAGCAGCCGAGCCTTTCTCCCTTGGGCTATTCCCGAACAAACCTGCTTCAAGAATCATGCCAGACCGCGCCATCGCAGGGGTAGACAATCGCAAGGCGCAACGGAAGGGCGGATTCGCAACAAACACGCGAAATGACGGTATACAAGGGTAATCAAATTACGTGCACATTGCCCGTTCATCTGACGCTTTTGAAGGCAGCCATGCCCAAAAAACGGGCAGCATATCTACAGGTAGAGGCCTGCAAGCGGATCGCATCCTGCCATCAGGTTGAGCGATTGCACTGCCGCACCGCTTGCACCTTTGCCAAGATTGTCCAGCACCGCCACCATGCGCGCCGTATCACCCTCGGCATCGGCAAAAATATACAGGTCAAGGCGATCTGATGGCGGGGCCTGTTTGTGCAGCAGGATCTCGCTTACATTTTCCTCGGCTTTATGCACCGTTACGAGCGGGGCGTTCTCGTAATAACGGGAGAGTTCTACACGCAGGTCTGCCGCGGGAGACGCGTTGCGCATCGCCTTGATCGGCAGGGGAATCTCCACCACCATGCCACGAAATCCAGGCACCACGGCGGGGCAGAATACAGGGGCGTTTTCCAGGCCTGCCTTGGATTGCATCTCGTCCAGATGCTTGTGATCCAGCGAAAGACCGTAGGAGAGATAGGCGATATCAGCGCCGCCACCTTCGGTATTCTCGAACCGCTGGATCAGGCTTTTGCCGCCGCCGGAATATCCGGAAACCGCATTGACGGTGTAGGGCCAGTCACGCGGCAGCAGCTTGGCCCGAACCATTGGCGCAATCAGGGCAAGGAAACCGGTGGGATAGCATCCGGGGTTGGAAACCCGATTTGCGCCGGCAACCACGTTGGGGCCAACCAGTTCGGGAAAACCGTAGATCCAGCCGCGCGTGGTGCGGTGGGCGGTAGATGCATCGATCACCCGCGTGGCACTGCCCTCGTCAATCATGGCAACAGCCGCGCGCGCTGCATCATCGGGCAGACACAGGATCGCGAAATCCGCGAAATTCAGGGCAGAGCGACGGCAGTCATCGTCCTTGCGTTCGGCATCGTTCAGCCGGACAAGCTCGAACTCTTCGCGGCTTTCCAGCCGGTCGGCAATCTCCAGGCCGGTGGTACCGGCCGCGCCATCGATAAAGACGGTGTGCGACATCTTCAGCCTCCCAATGTCTCCAGTCGGTCAAGGCGGATGTAGCCCACCGGCCCCGCCAGCGAGAGGCAACCCCATGCCCATTCGCGCGATACGTCCAGCACCTCAAAACTGTCGCCTTCCATCAGGACGCACACTTCCTCGGAGGTGTCGCTGGAATCGGCATACAGGGG
>JBASBA010000443.1:0-1737 GCA_049650885.1 Alteraurantiacibacter sp.
TCAGGCTGGGGAACTTGTTGCCTTGCGCCTTCCAGTCGAACTTGCCCGAATCCACGCTCACGCCGCCGATGGAATTGCCGTGGCCGTTCAGGAACTTGGTGGTGGAATGGGTGACGATGTCCGCGCCATGTTCAAACGGACGGCACAGCGCGGGGCTGGCCATGGTGTTGTCCACGATCAGCGGCACACCGCCTGCATGGGCGACATCTGCAATCGCCTGAATATCAGTAACCACGCCGCCCGGATTGGCGAGGCTTTCGATGAATACGCAGCGCGTCTTGTCGTCCATCGCAGCGCGAATATTTTCCGGATCGTCTGCATCGACAAAGCGGGTTTCCCAGCCGAATTTCTTGAACGCCTCACCCATCTGGTTGAGTGATCCGCCATACAGCTTTTTCGCCGCGACGATGTTGCAGCCTGTTTCCATCAGCGTGTGAAACGCAATCAGCTGCGCCGCATGGCCGGAGGCAACGCCAAGCGCGCCAACGCCGCCTTCCAGCGCGGCAATCTTCTGCTCCAGCGCATCATTGGTGGGGTTCATGATGCGGCTGTAGATGTTGCCGAATTCCTTCAGCGCGAACAGGTTTGCGGCATGTTCAGCATCATCGAACACGTAACTCGCCGTCTGGTAAATCGGCGTGATCCGCGCATTGGTGGTGGGATCAGGCTTTTGCCCAGCATGAATGGTGAGCGTTTCAATTTTGTGGTCGGTCATTGCCTATGCTCCTGACTACTATTTCACCGCATCCAGTTCTTCACCCGCCGGCGGCATGTTGTGGCCCAGCAAGCGCAGCAAATCCGCCGCAGCCTCCACGACATTCGTGCCCGGTCCGTAGATGCCCTGCACGCCTGCCCTTTTCAGAAAGTCGTAATCCTGCGGCGGAATCACGCCGCCTGCCACAACCTTGATATCGCCGCGATCCGCGTCGCGCAGGTGGTTGATGAGTTCCGGGATCAGCGTCTTGTGGCCTGCCGCCAATGACGATGCGCCAACCGCATCAACATCGCACTTCAGCGCCATCTTGGCGGTTTCGTCCGGCGTCTGGAACAGCGGACCGGAAATTACCTCGAACCCCATGTCGGCAAAGGCGGACGCGATGACATTGGCACCGCGATCGTGCCCGTCCTGCCCCATCTTCGCAACGAGGATGCGTGGCTTGTGGCCCAGGCGATGCGCGACGGAATCGACCCCTTCCACAATTTGCGAGTAGCGGGCGTTGCCTTCGTAGGCGGCAGCATACACGCCCTTCACCGGGGTGGGCACCGTGTCATAGCGACCAAATGCGTCCTCCATCGCCTGCGAAATCTCGCCCAGCGTTGCGTCCGCGCGCGCGGCCTCCACAGCCAGTGCCAGCAGGTTGGTTTGCCCTTCGGCTGCGCGATTGTTGCGCGCTCCGCGTGTCAGGTTGGTGAGCGCGATCTTTACGGCCTCTGTGTCACGGTTGCGGCGCACCTCCTCGATGCGCGCAATCTGGCTCTGGCGCACGGCGTGGTTATCGATATCCAGTGT
The DNA here is from genome assembly GCA_049650885.1 of Alteraurantiacibacter sp. Lineage (GTDB taxonomy): Bacteria > Pseudomonadota > Alphaproteobacteria > Sphingomonadales > Sphingomonadaceae > Alteraurantiacibacter. The sequence continues at coordinate 1,511 of JBASBA010000443.1, forward strand.
ATCGATATGCGCCTCTTCGCCCAGGCGATACTTGTTCACGCCCACGATCACCGTCTCGCCCTTGTCGACGCTGGCCTGCTTGGCCGCTGCCGCTTCCTCAATCCGCGCTTTGGGCATGCCGCTGGCCACCGCTGCGGTCATGCCGCCAAGCCCGTCCACCTCGCGGATCAGTTCGCGCGCTTTTTCGACCAGTTCGTTCGTCAGGCTCTCGATGTAGTAACTGCCAC
>JBASBA010000444.1:0-4119 GCA_049650885.1 Alteraurantiacibacter sp.
TGTTCAGCCTGACCCCGCCAACCATCACCGGCGATCATTTCCGGCTCGCAGCGCAATTTCGTGCCATGACCGCCACGACTTTACCGCAGGGATGTTCACGCCATGTCGGAATCAATATTCCAGGCGAGAAATGGGGCGGCAAACCGTTCTACCGCATGATGATCATGGGGTTGCCGCACTGCATTATGGTCAACAAGCAGGGCCGCCGGTTTGGCGATGAATCCTTCTTCCACACCTACAGCAGCAATGCCTATGAATTTGACGGTCACCGTCAGACCTTCCCCAACTGGCCCGCATGGCTCTTGTTCGATCAGAATTATAAGGACAAATATCCAATCGGCCCGATCGCGCCAGGCGATCCACTGCCCGAAGGAATGGGCGTTATCGCCGATAGTATAGAGGAACTTGCGAAGGCAACCGGCATCGACATTGCGGGGCTTTGCGAGACAGTTGCCCGCTTCAACAAAAATGCCGACAAAGGAGTGGATCCTGAGTTTAATCGAGGCACCAAATTGTGGAGCCATAGCTGGGGCGACATCCGCCAGCTTAACCCCAACCTTGGCGCCCTCGACAAGGCTCCATATTACGCCATTTCGCTGGAAAGGGTCGGCACTGGCCTCGCATCGGCCGGCCTCAAGACAGATGCAACTGGCGCGGTTATCGGGATGAATGGCGATCGTGTTCCAGGCCTCTATGCGGTGGGCAATTCAGCGGCCCGCACCGAGATGGGCTGCGGCTACAATAGCGGGATGGCAATCGGCCGAAGCCTCGTGTTCGGCTATATTGCGGCGATGGCCGCCAGCTCGCTCAATTGAGCGAACAGTCCGTCATGCCTCACTCGCAAAATGTTCTATTTTGTTGGGGTACCCATATGCGAATTGCCTGTCCCTATAAGACGGGACATTTTTTGGGCCGCAGCGTTCTAGAATGAGCTACCACATAGATGGCTGGCTGGCGCGAGGATTCCGAGGCTGCTGAACCGTGAGTATCTTCAGACGCAACTCCTTTGCGAGATGCTGGACTTTCGCAATCATTGAATTGCGATGGAAAGCGAGATTGGACGAATAGGATGCCGATTACCCAATTGACTGAACGACCAGCTCACGTGCCAGAAGACCGAATAGTGGATTTTGACGTCTACAACCCGGAAGGAGTGGAAGAAGGTTTCCACGAGATATTCCAGAAACTGCATGACGATGCCGGTCATGATCTGGTCTGGACGCCCAGAAACGAAGGGCACTGGATCGCGCTGGGCGGCGAACTGATGCTCGACATCTGGCCTGACCATCGCAAGTTTTCAAGCCGCATTATAGTTGTTCCCAAATCTGTTGGCGAACAGCACCAGATGTTGCCTTCCACGCTTGACCCTCCGCATCACCGCGATTTCCGCAATCTGCTGAATACGACGCTGTCACCAAGCGCTATCAAGAACAAAGAAGATGATATCCGGCGAATGGCTGGCGACCTGATCGACAAGTTCGTAGAGGCAGGCAGATGCAATTTCACGTCCGAATATGCCGAACTCTTGCCCATCGCGGTTTTTCTTGGGATCGTTAATTTACCGCAGAGCGACGCCATGCTGCTCAAGAAACTGGCCGATGATATCGTCCATCCTAACGGTACAGTCGATTATCCTGATGCAAAGCAGGGATTCTTCGATTATCTCGAACCGCACCTTGAGGAGCGGCGCAATGGCAATGCCGACGATATGTTGAGCGTCTTCGTTCACGGCAAAGTCGACGGCCGCCCGCTGACCAAGGAAGAATGTCTTATCCTCAGCATGCAGGCGCTGATGGCCGGGCTGGATACAGTTGTGAACATGCTGGGCTTCACATTCGAATTTCTGGCAAGAAGCCCCGAACATGTGCTCAAGCTACACGAGTCTCCGGAATTTATTCCCAGCGCGGTGAACGAATTGATTCGCCGCTTTGGAGTGGTGAACGTCGCCCGTGAAGTTCGCATGGATCTGGAATGTGACGGAACCGAGCTGAAACAAGGGGATGTAGTCATGATGATCAGTTCGCTTGTCGGTACCGATGAGAAATTGAATAAATGCCCTTTCGATGTCGATTTCGATCGGGCTGGATCCAAACATACCACTTTTGGCAAAGGCGTACACTTCTGCCCCGGCACACATCTCGCGGTAACCGAATTGCGCATTACGATCGAAGAATGGCTCAAGCGCATTCCCGAATTCAGCTTGGCGCCAGATGCGCGCCTCACGTATCGCAGCGGTATCGTTGGTACATTGGATCGGTTACCCTTGATCTGGAAAGGGTGAGAGAAACCGCAAAGTTCCTTTAGCGGTCCCGCTTTAATTCTAAGCCGTGTTGACAAAAGGGATTCCCAAACCCGCTTGGTTCCGATTCAAGACTACTTTTTGAGAAGCAGTCATGGTTCGCGGGGATTTGTCGGACGCGGAATGGGAGCTGGTCGGGCCGCTACTGCCGCCTGAACGAGGTCAATGGGCGCGCCCGGCGGGCGATAATCGACGCTTCCTAAACGGCATGCTCCACGTGCTGCGCGCGGTTGCCCCTGGCGCGACATGCATGAGCGCTACGGCAAGTGGAACTCGGTCGATGTCCGGTTCCGGCGCTGGGCCGAACAGGGCGTCTGGGATGCTCTCCTGCAAACGCTGGTCGATCTGGGTCTCACCGACGACTGGCAGCACATGATCGACAGCACTTCCGTTCGCGGCCATGTCTCGGCAGCGGGCGGAAAAGGGGGGCTTGTGCGAACGCTCTTGGTCGATCACGCGGCGGCTTTACGAGCAAAAATCCACGCCCGCTGCGACAATCAAGGACTGCCTGTCGGCTTCGTCCTGACTGGTGGCGAGGCCTCCGATTACACCGCTGCCGAACTGCTGATGGCGCTGCCATTACCCAAACCCAAGGCACTGCTGGCGGACAGGGGCTATGATGGGGATCGCCTCCGGGAGAGCTTGCTGATCCAAGGCATCCTGCCGATCATCCCGCCCCGCTCGAACCGCAAGGTCCCCGAGCACCCAGACTATCGTCGCTATCGGGATCGCAACCGCGTCGAGCGCATGTTCAGCAAGCTCAAGCAGCAGCGACGTATAGCAACCCGCTACGACAAGACCGTCCTCTCCTCTCCTTCGAGAGCTTCCTCAAGCTCGCCGCGGGGCGCCTATAGTGTAAGTCTTTTGTCAACACGGCCTAGGCTTTCCAATCAGGAAATACACGACTTTAGGGGAACTTCCGGGTTGGCGAGCTCAGCCGTGCACACCTTCGCCCGCGCCTCGACAAGCTTACGGCCTTCTACGTAATCCCTGATACTGTTTACGCAATCCAACGCCAACACCCGGCCATCCTTTAGGTAGATAACTGAAAATTTCCGTTCAGCCGGCTCACCGCGCAAGACGGTAGCATCGTGACCAATCGAAAGACCAACGGTTTGAAGGCGAAGGTCATACTGGTTCGACCAGAACCATGGCACTGCATCGTACGCACTGGATTGACCGCAAATGGATTTAGCTACGACAGTGGCCATGTCATTGGCGTTCTGGACGGATTCTAAACGGATCCGGGCACCATCGGCATATGCGTTCTTGTGTGCCGCACAGTCACCCACTGAATATATATCGGGTAGGGTTGTTTGACAAAACTGGTTCACATCCACCCCATTCTGTCCTTCGGCTCCGGCAGCGATCAACGGCCCCACAGATGGTAAGATGCCGATCCCCACGATAACCAAGTCCGCGAGGATATTCGCACCATCTGCCAACTGCACGATGGTTACCAAGCCATCTTCGCCTTTGAACGATGAGACAGCAGTTTCAAGCCGCAAGTCTACACCCTGCCGGCGATGCTCTTCATGGAAAAACTGGCTCAGGTCTTCACCGGCAACGCGACAGAGAACGCGCGGCTGGGCTTCCAGAACAGTGACTTTGCAGTTCAGCTTGCGCAGGACCGCCGCCGCTTCGAGGCCGATATAGCCGCCGCCGATCACTACTACACGGTGCGCGCCGCCGTCGATTGCGGCCATGATGGCGTCGACATCAGCCCGCGTTCGAACGGAGTGTACGTTGGCAAGGTCTGCGCCAGGACAGTTCATGGGACGCGGATCACCACCGCCCGCCCAGATCAGCTTGCCATATCT
>JBASBA010000445.1:0-1805 GCA_049650885.1 Alteraurantiacibacter sp.
TTTCCCAACGGAATAGCCAAACAACACTACAATCGCGAGTATGAAGATAAACGATGACAGAAACTTCGTAATTCTCTTTTCGATTGACCCGTTATCACTCGACTGTTTCGTCACGACACCTCTCCCGACTCATCGCCAAGTCTGGCACAGACTTGGCGGCCATAATACGATGAAACACGAGGAGCAGAAGTTCCTTAAAAACCCCCTTGGTGTTCCACATAGGCCGCATCATGCCTCCAGTTCGATATCCCAGTACAGCCAGTCCCGCCAGGTTTCGTGGAGGTAGTTGGGCGGAAATGCCTTGCCGTATTGCTGCAATTGCCAACTCGTGGGGCGCGAGGGTTTGACGTAAAGGTGCATGCCCGCCTCTTTCGGCGTGCGGCCGCCTTTCTTCATGTTGCACGGGGCGCAGGCGGTGGCGATGTTTTCCCACGTTGTCCTGCCGCCTTGACGGCGCGGGATGACGTGATCGTAGGTGAGGTGTTGCTGGCTGCCGCAATACTGGCAGACAAAGCGATCTCGCAGGAACAGGTTGAAGCGGGTAAATGCGGGAAATTGGCTGGTTTTCACATATTGGCGCAGCGCGATCACGCTGGGCACCTGTAAATCCAGCGATTGCGAATGAACAGCGCGGTCATAGCTCGCCACGATATCAACCCGCTCCAGAAACACAGCCTTGATCGCAGTTTGCCACGGCCAGAGGCTGAGCGGATAATAGGACAGCGGCGTGTAATCGGCATTGAGCACGAGTGCCGGGCAGCTTTCCAGCGTCCGGGTCGGGTCCTCTGCCGCGCTCCGGAAAGTTGCGGCCCGTTCAATCAGTTCGGCTTTGAACACTGTGTGTCCTCCCTGATATTCCCAAGAATGCATTTGCACGAAGATGCGTCAAGCCTGTTACAGACAGGCTATCCACAGTGATATTCACAGGATCACAACCAATTATCGAGTTGACCCACGCATGATCGTTACCCGTTTCGCCCCCAGCCCCAACGGTCCGCTGCACCTTGGCCATGCCTATTCCGCGATAGTCGCGCACGATCTGGCCAGGGATGCCGGCGGGCGTTTCCTGCTGCGGATAGAGGATATCGACGGCGCGCGATCACGGCCCGAACTGGCCGATGAATTTCGCCGCGACATGGAATGGCTGGGGCTGGAATGGGAAGATGCGCCCGCGCAATCCACGCGGCTGGACATTTATGAGTCGGCGGCACGCATGCTGATGGACCAAGGGCTGCTTTACCGCTGCACCTGTACACGGGCGCAGATTCAGGCGTTGCAGCCGCGCGTGGGGCCGGAGGGAATGGTCTATCCCGGCACCTGCAAGGGCCAGCGCTTCGATCCGTCCCGCCAATCCGCCCTGCGGCTGGATATGCAGGCAGCGATGGCCCGCGTGGGCGACATTTTCTGGGAGGATGCACAGGCAGGCCGGATGGCCGCCGATCCGGGCGATTTCGGTGATATCGTGCTGGTGCGCAAGGATGCGCCCGCCAGCTATCACCTGGCCGCCACGCTGGATGATGCGTCAAACGGCGTAACGCTCGTCACGCGGGGGATGGATCTGTTCTTCGCCAGTCACATTCACCGATTGTTGCAGGCCCTGCTGGATCTGCCCGTTCCGCGCTGGCACCATCACCGATTGTTGCTGGATGTCGATGGCAGAAAACTGGCAAAAAGCCGCAAATCGGGCGAAAGCGCGCTTGGCCTTGCCGAGATGCGCGAGGCGGGCGAAGACGGCGCTGCGCTTGCCGAACGGTTGCGTATGGGCCAAATGCCGTGTGGCATTACCCTCTCACGCTACCCACATG
>JBASBA010000446.1:0-2429 GCA_049650885.1 Alteraurantiacibacter sp.
GCCCAAACCGGACCCAAGGAACTGGCTTCCGAACCGCGTGACCCATCAAATGCGGGGCGCGGTATTGTCGCCTATTCGCCCATCGGTGTGGTCTATGGAATTCAGCCATGGAACTTCCCTGCTTACCAGGTAATCCGCTATGCTATCGCCAGCCTGATGGCGGGCAATGGTGTTCTGCTGAAGCACGCATCAAACTGCACCGGCAGCGGCCTGAAGATCGCAGACATCTTTGAGAAGGGCGGCCTTCCCGAAAACCTGTTCACCGTGCTGTTGATTGACCACGATACGTCCGACGCGATTATCGAACATGACAAGGTGCGCGGCGTAACGCTGACCGGTTCGGACGTTGCGGGCAAGCATGTCGCGCAGGCCGCGGCGAAGGTGCTGAAGCCTACCGTGCTGGAGCTTGGCTCGAATGATGCCTACCTCGTGCTGGAGGACGCTGATCTCGATACTGCAATCGAAGTATGCTCGCAGGCACGCCTTTATAATAATGGTGAAACCTGCATCAACGGCAAGCGCTTTATCGTCACCGAAAAGGTCTATGATGAGTTTCTGAAGAAGTTTGTCGCCCGCTTCGAGGGGGTGAAAACCGGCAATCCGAACGACGAAGACACCGATCTTGGACCAATGGCCCGCACTGACCTGCGTAAAACAGTTCACGAGCAGGTGGAAGACAGTGTGAAGAACGGTGCGAAGATCGAATGCGGTGGCAAGATTCCCGATGGTGACGGTGCGTATTATCCCGCAACGGTCCTGTCGAACGTAAAGCCTGGTCAGCCTGCCTATGACGACGAGATCTTCGGCCCCGTCGCCTCCGTCATCAAGGCAAAGGATGACGAGGACGCCATGCGCCTTGCCAATGACAGCCGTTACGGCCTTGGCGGCGGCATCCTTTCAACCAACGAGGAACGCGCCATCGATCTGGCGACCAAGCATTTCGATACCGGCATGATTTTCGTCAACGTCTACGGCGTCGCAGATCCCTCCATGCCATTCGGCGGCGTGAAGAATTCCGGCTACGGCCGCGAGCATGGCCGTTTTGGTGTGAAGGAATTTGTGAACGTGAAAAGTATCTTCGTCGGTCAGCCGTAATTGGCTACGGGTGCAGTCTCGGCAAGATAATCACACTTGCACGCTAGCGGCATTTGCGCTGATCGCAAATGCCGCTAAACGCCTTTTGCATGGCGCCCATAGCTCAGCTGGATAGAGCACGGGACTTCTAATCCTGAGGCCGCAGGTTCGACTCCTGCTGGGCGCACCATGCTTCTACATTCGCGGTGTAAGAAGACAGGGTTTCTTTCGGCGACAGAGCGATCGCATCACGAAACTGACTTTCACTCTCGTTGGCACTAGAAGAGCCCTATGGATCTGTTGGAACACGCGCTCGTCGCTATTGCGATCCAAGCAGCAGCAGGACTCACCACGCGCAACTGGTGGGCCGGCGCTGCTTTAGCATCTGCGTATTTTCTCGGTCGAGAAATAGCGCAGGCGGAATATCGATGGATTGAACAATTCGGTCAGGGTTTGAGGGCCAACATGCCCTGGTGGGCCACTTTCGATATGCGGGTATGGTCCAGACCAGATCAACTTGCAGATTGGCTGGCACCCATCATCGCGACCTGCACTATCGCCCACTTCGCCTCCCGCCGGTCCGTATCCAAGGCACGAGATCGAGGGGAAATCCGGGAGTAACTCATGAGGTCGCCTATTCAGATGTGCGAAATGGCCGCCGGCGTCAGTCCGCCAGCAGCCAGATAGCAAGGTAGATAAGGATAAAGCTGCCAAACCCGGCAACGGCCCCTACGGCAAAGATGATCCGCACGATAAGCGGGTCCATCCCGAAGTATTTCGCAATTCCTCCGCATACTCCGGCGATCTTGCCATTGGCATGATCCAGGCGAAATTTCTTCTGCCCAGATGTCGTCACGGCGTCATCCCTGTGGTCAAGTTTGCTCATGCCAGCAGGCCTGCTACGGAAGTGGCGTGGGGATTTGCAAAGCTGCTAACCAGCAGGGTGACGGTAACGGCAACGGCGGCGAGACCGGCCATCAGCTTGCTCTGGAATTCATTTGTCATTTTTGTCTCCTGTATCTTGCTTGTTTGGTGGTGACAGACGTCAGGCGATGATGCTGGTGACGATGCTTGCTTCGGGGCTGGAGAAGCTGCTGACGAGGATCGTGGTGGTCACGATTACGGCAGAAAGAGCAGCGGTGATGCGAGCGGTGAAATCGTTGGTGAAAGTCATTTTGTTTCCCTCATTTATTGGTTCGGAACCATTCCGTCCCCTGCGACAGACGTTGCATAGCCCGTGCCAGTTTTGAAAAACCGCAGAATACTGCCATTTCTGTTCACCCAACAGAAAGGTTCGACTGAAACTGAAGCCGATATATGGTGGATTTCACCAAACTATGGGATTGCCATTTCCG
>JBASBA010000447.1:0-16007 GCA_049650885.1 Alteraurantiacibacter sp.
ATCCTGCCGGGCGAGCGCTGCCCCTTTGCCAAAATGGGCATTGTCCACCGCATCATAGCCCAGCGATACGGCGTCTCGCCGCATGCCTAGCTGGACGAGGTAATCGCGGTGCCCCTGCGCCGCCACCAGGCCCGCGTCACAGCTTTTCACGACGCGCGATTTGATCCATTCGCGCCAGCCTGAACGCGGCCCGTCATGCGCCTGACTGGCCGACATCATTGCCACGCCCCTGCCGTTGCGCTTGGCCCAGGCGATTGCGGCCAGGCTTTCCGGAAAGGACCACCCGGCCACCGCCACCACATCGGGCGATATCTTTGCAAGCGTACAGGTGACGCGATCCCACAGCGAACCGTCAGCCACTGCCGCGCGGTAATCCTCATCCCCCTCGCAAATGCGCCGTCCGGCCCCGGCATCGGACAGAAACTCGGCAAAATCGGCGGCGTTGCGCACGCTGAGCGGGATTACCTCCTTGAAGACCGCTTCGGCGGCTCGATAGCGGGCGGCGTGGTAATGGGACACCTGCTGGGTCAGTATCGCAATCCGCAAGGGTGCATGGTCAGGTCCGGTCATCCCTGGATCTCTGCGTCCAGCTCCGCCTGGTGCAGCATCATCCTGGTTTTGGCGCCCTGTTTGCGCAGACGGCTGTGTTTGCGCTTTTCGCGATATTCGATGGCAAGAACGGCAATGTAGCCAAATACGAAGGGGAACAGTGTCAGCAGCGTGATATCACGGCCAAGATTGATCGTAAGCGCCAGACCCAAGGCGAACAGCAGCAATCGCGGCAAGGTTGCCTGCACGCGCAACCGCCACAGGAAACTGGCCCACAGCGCCATCAGAAAGCCGGCACAGATCGAGCCCAGCATAGGCCCGAAATTGGCGATGCCTTGTCCGATAAGGCCGGTAGAGATCGTGGCGATAACGCCGATATCGGAGCCCGATCCGCCGAAACCGCGCAGAACGGAATAGTCGATCCCGATCAACGGCTTTCCCGGCCACAGCGCGCGGGGAACGAAATTCACCAGTTCTGCAAGATAGCGGCCACCCCAGGATGGTTGCATCAGTTCATTCTGCTGAAAATACAGCATCCAGCACAGTTCGGACGCCATGTTCAGGCCATAATGCGTGATGTCCTGCCGCAATGCGATCTCGGTGACGGCGACATTCTCCTCGCGCATCTGGATGACGACGCCGAACCACAGGAATATCAGCGCACCGACGCCCAGGACCGTAAGTATCTTGAGCCAGCGCGACGCCCGGCCAAAGATGAAGAAGGAGGCGATGAAGGGCAGCACGGCGATCAGCGTCTGGTTGCGCGATCCCTGAAGGAAGAGATACGGCCATGACAGGCAGATCATTACCACCAGCAGGATCCGTGTCGAGCGCCTCTTGGCAAGCGGGAGAAGTGCGCCGAACGTGGCAGATACAAGCAGATAGAAGTAGCTCGCCGCAGAGACCAGGAAGCCGCTTGCCCCTGCGCCCGATCCTGCCGATCTTTGCCACATCCGAAGACCAGATCGCCCCTCCAGCGGGAACAGCGCCTGCAACACATCGCCGCCCACGCGGTATGTGCCAAAAGCCGCCAGCATCATCCACAGCAGTCCAAGCGGGATTGCCAGCCCTTCGGCCGTGCGGGCCAGTTCCTTGCGGTGAATTGCACCGCGCGCGCCGAATTCTCCCAGCGCAGGCCGGAACAGCGGGGCAACCGCGATAAAGACCAGTGCGAAGGACAGCAGGAATATGATGCCATAGAAATAGGCATCACGGATAATCACGCCGGGAAAGGGTACGAACTCTTCCGGAACATACAGTGGTTCCACCATGTACCAGAAGGCAAACGTCACCAGCACTGCCAGAAAGGGCGGTGCCCAGGCCCGCTTGAAATTGATTGCCGCCCAGATGCCAAGGCCGCCCAGCAAGGCAAGGGCGACGTAATATGTGTCTGGCAAATCGATGGACATTATTCGGGCTTAAACCGTTCTGATGTTTGGCATGTCGTTGAAGATGTGGATCGGCACCGCCCTCATTGCCCGCTCTACACCGCTTCGCAATGGCTGACGATGGAATTGCGAAAGTTTTGCCAGCTGAATTTGGCCGCAAGCTGTCTTGCGCGGTCCTTGATGGCTACATTTCCCGGCAGGTATCGCGCCAGCTTTTGCAGATGACTGGCCAGCGCTGCTGCATCACCCGCAGGTGTGATGAATACGCCGTCCTCCGGCCCACCAAGATCGGGCAGGCAGGTGTTTGGCGTGCCCAGAACGGGTAATCCCGCCGCAAGCGATTCCAGATAAACCTGTCCGAAACCCTCAATCAGCGACGGCATGCAAAACACCGTGCTGGAGGCGTAGAGCGCGGCCAGTTGCCGCTGGCTTACCCCGCTGTGAAATATGCAATTGGCAGGAAGCCTGGCCGGATCGAAATAGTCGCGATCCTGATTTCGAGCCACCACGACAAGCTGCGAACCGGCGGGAAGATCGGCCATTTCCCACGCCTTCAGCAGGTGGTGTATACCCTTTCGCTGAATGGCGGAGCCGACGAACAGGACGCGAAAACCCGCATCGCGCGGGGGCGCCAGGGCTTCGCTGAAATCATTATCGCAATGGGCAATGCCATAGCTGGCAACCTTCAATTTCTCAGGCGATGCGCCAGCCTGAAGCAGCGAAGTCGCGGTAAAGCTGCTGGCGCAAATGATCCGGTCCGCAAGGCGCCATGCATTATCGCAGCGCTGGCGCTGGGCGCGCGCCACGTTCTCGAAATCCGTGGCACTGGCTGCCGCGCCCTGATGCGACATGGCATCTTCCCGCAATATCTGCCGCTCCATCTCGAAATGCGGATGATACTGGAACAGGATCCTGGCAGGCATATGCGTGTATTCGGCCTCAAACGCCTCTGCCGCATAGGCGGAATAGAGGAACAGGTTCGCGCCATTGGACTGCGCAAGCCGGGCTGCGGCTTGCGACAGCTGGACATCATGCCTGTCTCGCAAGCGCGCGGCCCTGGCCGGATCGGACTTTACCAGCGCTTCTCTCATTGCCATCACGGGGAACTGCCGCACGACATCTGCCGGAAGGCCGGCCTTGCAACGCGCCCGCACCTGCTCCTGCAATCGTGACGGCAACAGGCGCGATGCCGTCGCCAGTAGCGGCGTTGCGTAAAAATCCGTCAGGAACGCGTCGAGCAGCGCTGCATCATCCAGCGCGAGTGGCACCTGATAATCGTCACGCCGCCCGCGAAATGCGCAGACGAACTTGCCTTTAACTGCCATGACTGGCTCCTGCGATGCCGGTCGCCTGTTCTGCCGTCCGGTCCAGAAGCCTGCGGAATTCGATAGCCTTTTCACGCCATGTGTTGGCGCGCGCATAAGCAATGCGTTCGCTTGCATCAGGCGGACCCTTCAGCGCATCCCGGATCAGCGCGGCAAACCCGTCTGCATTGTTGGCGATCGCAATATAATCGGGCGACAATTGCACTTCTGGCGTGGGGGTGGAGATGAACGGGCGACCACTTGCGATCGCATCCATGATCTTGGTAGGACACGCGGCAAGGTTGAAGGGGTGCTGCACATCGTAAGGCATCCAGTTCACCGCATAGCGCCAGTAATGCAGCCGAACATCGGCTTGCGGTACGCCGCCCTCGTATATGACGTTGGGCCGGGCGAACGCATCATGCCGCGCCCGCTGCCATTCGTTCATCGCGGCGCGATCTTCCGGCCCCTGTGCAAAACCGACGAAGTGGAATGTGACGTGCGGCATCTGCGCCGCAACCGTATCCACAAGTAACCAGTCCACCCGATCCCCCAGATTGCCGACATAGCCGACAGTATTGGCCATCGGCGCCATTTGCGGATCGGGATTGATGAAGTCATCCGCAACGCCCAGCGCAAAGTGCCGGATGCGGTTCGCATGGGCAGGGTTGCGGCGAGACAATTGCTCCACCTGATACGCAGACAGGCAGGCTGTCATTCCGGCACGCGCAACAAGCTCATCCTCCTGCTGGCGGATAATTTGCGCGCGCGGCGGATTGTAGAGCGCATAGTCATCAAGGTTGTAATACACCAGCCGCTCTCCCGCCACGAAGCGGACCCAGGGCGCAAGGTAGGGATAGGGCGCTACCAAGACGGGATCGACGCCTGTCGCCTTGCGCAAACGCCGATATTCGGAAAGAAATAGGCTGCGCATAATCGGGCGATGCAAGCGTTCCAGCGTGCCGGCATACCCCGGTGGCATCACGATCCGCCGCCGACGCACCGCGCTTTGTTCTTCGGGCCATCGCGGCTTTATCCGACGATAGTTCGGCCAGTCGTACAGCTGGATCGCGGTAACAGGCGCATCTTTCGCCAGTTCCTGCGCCAGCGCATAAACCCACGGGGTATTGGCGGACAGAAACAGGAACGGCACCGCCATCCTATCGCCCCCGAAAATCGCGCAGGATATAACCCAGCCGCGCAGAACGGCCCACCATCTCGCGGATGGGCGCCCGTACCCGTTCGGGCAGGATCTGAAACAGGCGACGGGGCGGGCTATAGGCGGGCGGTGTCTGGGCGGGATCGGCACGCTGCGCAAGCGCACCTGCCATCACCTGCTTCAGCATGACCTCGTACCGTTCCCACATTGCACCGGCGCTGAATTTGCCGCGCACCCGCTGCGCCAGGGCGTGGCGTTGCGGTTCGCCAATACGCAGCGTGGCCAACGCGGCGGCGGCAAGCGCGGCGTAATCTCCCAGCGTTACGAAACGCCCCTCCTCCGGCGCGCGCACGATCTCTTTTGTGCCGGTGTCGATATCCCAGCTGAGCACCGCGCAGCCCATGCCCATGCACTCCACCGTGGCCATGCCAAAAGGCTCCACCCGGCTGAGCATCAGCAGCGTGCCGGACAAACCTGCAATCTCGAAAATGCGGCCCCGCGCGACTTTGCCATGAAGGGCGATCCGGCCAGCATCCGGCAAGGCTGCAATGCGCCTGTGCATGACGTTTCCAACGGAGCCGAACCAATGCAACCGCCCGGCAAAGCCCTGCTCCAGCAAATGTGGCCACAGCGCCAGCACATCGGCTGCGCCCTTGATGTGTTTATCCCCGCCAAGAAAAACCAGATCGCCGCTGCGTCGGACCGCTTTGTATAACAGCGGAAACACGGTGCCGTTGTGAATCACGAACAGCTTTTCAGGCTGCTTCAGCCTATGCCGAAGGCGCGCCGCGACCGTTTCGGATACGGCGACAATCGCATCCAGCGCATGCTCATGCCGAAGGGCTGCTTCAAAATAACGCGCCGCCGTATCATGCACGACGTAAATCGCGCGTGTCGCGGCGGGAATGAAGGGCGGCGTATCGTCCACCTGCTCACACCCGTTCAGGAATACCACGTCCTGCGGATTGTCCCGCAGCCACGTGACGAAGCGCAAGGGAGATGCAGGATCGGTTGGCGATGCACCAAGGCTTTGCACCCGCACGCCGCCAAATTCCTCCGCATGGCCGCTGGGCGGTAGCAGGGTCAGCAAGGTCGCATCATGCCCCTGGGCCGCCGCTTCACGGCAACAGGCCTGGGCCACGGAAATAACCCCGCCACCGTAATCATCCGGCACAAGCCAGCACGACCTCATCCGCCAAGCCTTTCAAGGCCAAGCGCATCGAGAAACTGCCTGTGCGCATGATCGCCGGTAAACTCATCCAGATAACGGCGGCGGATCTGCTTCACGTCGATACCGCCCTGTTCGATCAGCCGCGCCGCCTGCTCCAGCGCGCTGGCAATATCGGCGGGACTTTGAAAATCCACCAATGCGCCTGCCTCGCGGTGGCCTTCATAAAGGTCGGGTATTCCCCCAACAGGCGAGGCGACGACATAGCGCCCGGCTTGCATCAGTTCGAGCAGGGAGAAGCACGGCCCACCTTCAAAGCGGGAAGCATAGGTAAAGACGTGGTTCTGCGCGACAATTGCGGCCATATCACTGGCCAGGTCATAGCGGCCGTGAACCCGGATCTTCGCGGCGACGGGCGATGCGGCGACCATGTCTTTCAGCGTAGCCTCGTCCGGGCCACCGCCATGCAGGTTCAGCATGCTGTCCGGCCGCGTTTCACAAAGCAGGGCGAACGCTTCCAGCAGGGTGTCGAGGTTCTTTTGACGGATGTCGATCCGACCGGCATATCCCACCTGAAACGGCGGCATTGGCGGCAGGGCAACGGCATCTTCAAACAGCGGTCTGTTGTGATAGCGCACGACATTTACAGCGCCCGCGTAGCCATAAACCTGCACGAATTCACCCTTGCCACATTCGGAAACGGAAATCACCGCATCGGTTTGCTGCACAGCCTGGCAGAACGCCTTGCCCAACCTTCCTTGTGGCGGTGGAATATATTGCGGGGAGAATATCCAGCTCGCCGCAATCTTCGCGCCGCGCGCATGCACGGCCTTTACCAATGACAGGTAAATCTCAGGCATGGGCTGGCGGATGCAATAGACCCAGTCGCCCGGCTCCAACTGGCTTGCCACGTAGCGTATCAGCAGCCGCTGACGAATGTGAAAGCGATCTCCCGGTACGCGCTTCTGGCGGTAGACCAAAATTCCCAGTGCCTCCAGATCGTCAAGGATAGGCGTCGGACCGTTCAGCGATACGGCAATTTTGAATGGCCGGCCTTCTGCGTCAAGCTTTCTGGCGAGGGCATCCAGATACGTCTCGATCCCTCCCAGCCCGGCCAGAATATCGCTGAACAGCCAGATCATCGGCTGACGGGTATCGGATGCGGCGGTGTTCATGCGAAATCTATCACCGCATCGCTGCGCGCTGGCAGGTCAATCGTATCGGAGGCCACCCACGCACCATCCCGCCAGATGCGAAGGCCAGCCACCGCGTCTCCCCAGCTGGCAAGGATGGCGTTGACTTCATCCGCTTGCTGCCCGGGGCTGACCTCGATCACCGCATGGCGAATCCCCCCGCGCCGAACGGTTTGGGTCATGCCGCGCAAAACGCCAGGCTCGTGCCCCTCTACATCCACCTTGATCAGCCGGACGGGGCCGGTGATGCCAAGGCGTGCGATCTCCTCATCCACGCTTACGGCGTTGACACCGTCAGGGTCTGTTCCGCTCGTCTCCACCGTGGTGTGCAACGTGCTTTGCGCGCCCTGCACCACCTTGCGCCGTCCGGTCCTGTCCGAGACGGCGGCCTGCACCGCTTCCACCTGATACCCTGCAGAACGTGCCAGTTCGACATTGCGTTGCAGCCACCCGAAGTTTGCCCGGTCCGGCTCGTATGCGATTACCCGTCCACGGCCTGTGCAGATTGCGGCCAGTTGGGCGGTGAAATAACCGATATTCGCGCCGATATCGAAGCAGATATCTGCGGGGCGGACGAGGTGGGCAATCAGCTGGGTAATGTGGCTTTCGTGACCATGCAGATAGCCAAAGAAATGCGGATCGGGCGGCAGGAAAAAGCGGTTGCCCGTTGGCAGGCGAAAATGCTGACCGCCTGGGAAGGCGCGTGCGTTCAGGCGGCCCAGCGTCAGCGCACCGCGGCGGCGGGTCAGTTTCAACGCAGACCGGTAAAGTCCCGGAAGCACGGTTTCGCTAATGCCGGGCATGGCAGGGCTCCCGATAACGCAGGCTTCGGCTAAGGCGGAGGGACGGCTTCTCGAACGCGGCATAGAAGACCCACGATGCCGCCAGCACCAGCGCCATGCTGGCGAGGTATGCCCAGATTTCGATACCCCAGATATCAATCCTGCCGAACAATCGCACCGCTCGAACGCCTATGGGATAATGGATAAGATACAGCGAATAGGAAATTGCCCCCAGCCATAGCATGACTGGCCCCGGACTCCACGTCAGCCATATTATCGCGACAGTGACCGCGACCGGCACCAGTTCCAGCAACTGGCCCGACCAGACCATCGCGGCAAGCGCGATCATGCCAACCGCCAGCAGCGGCAAAGGCGCGCGTTCCTCCACGATGTGGGCATAAAGCAGGTAGCCGATTACGAACAGCGGTGCCCAGCTCAGCAGTGAATGCAGATAGGTCGGCGTCAGCGCCGACAGGATGCAGGCTGCAACGCACAGGGCAAGCGCAATGGCGAATTGCCCGCCGCGTATCTGCGGACGAATGGCGAACATCAGGGCGATGACGCAATAGTACTGCACCTCCACCACCAGCGACCAGAACACGGGATTGGCCCACAGCTCATCAAAAATCGGGGCCGTCAGGGTGAAGTTCTGCACCAGCCAGATGACGCTGAGGACCGGCGCCTCTCCGCTGAAACCGGGGACGAGCGGGGCGAGAAACCAGATGCCGAAGGTCAACGCAGCAGCGGCCAGGAAAGGCGGGTAAAGTCGCAGGCCGCGCTTCGCCATGAAACGCCCGGCATTGGACCAGCCACCGGCATGACGACCAGCCCGGATCGAATAGGGAATAACGAAGCCCGTAATCACGAAAAACGCCTGCACGCCCAGCCAGCCGTATTGCGACGTCCAGTGCATCAGGTCTGCAATCAGACCCTCTGGCCGGATCAGTTCGTTACGCTGGTAAATATGAAACCATGCCACCCAAAGCGCCGCCAGACCGCGCAGGCCATCCAGCGATTCCAGTCTCATTTCCCTTGGCTTTATATCTGCGCGAGACGACAGGGTCGCAGTGGTCATCGCGGGTCCAGCCGCAACCAGTGCATACGCTCCGGTCGCCCTTCAGAGCACAGCAGCCAGCGGTCCGTATCGCTGTATCGGTCAAGTTCGGGAAAGACGGAAAGATCGCGCGCGCCGGTGGTGATCTGCGTTACGTGAAAATTCTCGGCAGCAGCCTGCGTCAACGCCGCCACCTTCGCCGGTCCATCCGATACGGCAAACGGGTGCAGTTCGATCAGGATGGTGGCACCCTTCAGCATCTGGAACATGGCCGGCGTGAATACGTCGAATTCCGCGCCCTCTATGTCGCACAGCACAACGCAGTGCGACAGGTCGACGCCCTCTTGCGCCAGTGTCGCGGCCAGCGTTTCATCCGCCTCGCCGTGAATGCGCAGCTTATCTGCCATACCGTTGCGGCGGGCATTTTCAGCAATCAGCTTTCGACCCGCCTCCAGTATCTCGAAGCAATGCGCCGTTTGGAACATGCCCGCCCGCAGCGCACCTATCGCGTAATAGCCATCCTGCGCGCCGATTTCGATAAAGGTGTCATATCTGGCGGATGCATCGCGAATTGCGCCCTGCACTTCCTGTTCATAGATACCCAGAAGCTGATGCGAATATACGCCGCTGCCCCAATGCGCCTCCGGTGCCAGTTCCAGCCCCGCAAACGGACCATGCGCCACCACGCCGCCAAACCGTGTGTGCAATTCACGCGATAGCTCCAAACGACGGGTCTTGATCGGGTCTGCACGCGAAGGGCGCAACGCTACCTTCACGGATTGCGGCAGCACACGGCCTATTATCCCGCGCACACCCCGCCTCCATCAAGCCATTGGCACGCTGCAATTTTTGAAAGATTATGCCCACCACCCATGTCAGCTTGCATGACGTTTCCGCGCGGTATCCGCAACTGTTTCCGCCATGTCGAAGCCCAGCAGCGCCGCACATGCCAGATAGGTGCGGGGCAGCCCCTCCTGCGGCGAAAGGGCGGCGATTTCTGCTCGGCCAAGGGTTGCGGCAAGCTGTCTTGCAGCCTGTCTGTCACACTGCGCCAGCTTTCTGGCAAGCTGCAATCGCTTGCCCGCAAGGGCACTGCGTCGCGGTTTGGTCAGCGCGTTTTCCAGCAGAAGATGCGCTTCGACGCGGTGCAGAAATGCAGCCTCCAGCAGCAGCGTGCGCGCCGGATCGCGCTTTGGCGGGGCGTTGCGCGATGGCATGCGATAGCGCGTTTTCGCAAGGTCAAGATGGGCAATGCCAATGCTTTGTTTCAACATGCGAAAATACAGGTCATATTCCTGCCCGGACGGCAGGCTTTCGTCCCAATTGCCCACCGCCTCTATCGCTTCCCTGCGCCACAGTGCGGATGATGTGAAAGGAATGCGATGGCGTATCAGGGATATCCACCAGTCCGAACCTTGCGGCGCGAACAGCTCTCCATCCTCATGGGGGTCATCGTAAAACAGGCGTAACGTATCTGTCACTACCCCTATTTCCGGATGGTTTTCCAGAAAAACACGCTGCTGCTGGTTACGGCCGGGATCGACGATATCGTCGGCATCCAGGAAATGGACAAAGGGCGCTGCGGACATTTCCAGCAGGCGATTGCGCGCGGCGCATCCACCCGTGTTCTCCTGCCGTGCCACCTCTATCCTGCCTGCGTAATCTTGCAGTACATTCCAGGAATCATCGCTCGATCCGTCGTCCAGCGCCAGGATTTCAGTGTCCGGCCCGCCTAGCGCCAGCGCGCTGTCCAGCGTTGCGCGAAGCGTGGCTTGCGCATTGTACACCGGGACAAGGATGCTGAATTGCATGGATTGTTTTACTCTGCCCCGGCTGCGCGCGCATTGCCGTGCTGTGTTTCACCCAGCAGGAACACCGCGTTGACGCGCCGCAGGTGCGGCTGTCCCGTCGTCCACTCCGGCTGTTGCTCGTACAGGCCGAACATTCGGAACCCAAATGGCTCCAGAAAGCCGCCAATCTGCGCCAACGGCACGTGAAACGCATTATCCGGATCGACACCGCATTCGCATTCCACCAGTCGCACGACGCCCCTCGCCAAAGTCTTGCGCGCACCGCCCAGCACCTTCAGATCGGCGCCCTCGGTGTCGATCTTCAGGATATCGATGGTGTCGATGGAGTGCGCCTCGCAATAAGCGTCCAGCGTGGTGGCCTGCACCGTTATCGTCCGTCTCGCCTTGACGCCGGCGTGGCTGCGCTGGCCGTCCTGCACATATCCGATAGTCGGCTCGTCAGTCAGCACGAAGGATACTTCGCCTTCGATATCGCCAAGTGCATCCCGCACGATGGCATGCTGGCTGCCCGGTGGCAGATTGGCGGACAGCGCATCATGCAGTTCGGCGTTCGGTTCAAAACAGCGGACGCGGCCTTGGGGGAAAGCCTTCAGGAAATCCGCACTCCACAGCCCCACGTTCGCCCCCACATCAAACGCCGTGATCGTGCCTTCAAGCCCCAGGGCAGTGCGCATGTCGTGAAACAGATCCAGCCCGCGCGGCACGCGGTCCAGCACCGTAAAGCCGGACCGGCGGGCAAAGTGCCAGCTCAGGCGTTTCAAGATGCCAGATTGCGTCAAACCCGAAATATCCCGTTGCCCCTCATCCCCGGCGGCCACCAAAGCGCGCAAACGCACCGTCGATCATGGCCAGCACCCGCGTCTTCGCCGGATCGACATCCTTTCGCCATTCCTTGAAAAATAGCCAGCACGCCAGCAGCAGGCCAGCGTATATAACGCAGAATACCAGACCTTCCACCATTGCCGAGCCGATACCCTGCTGGTTGAGCGGCGACAGCCCCGCAATCAACAGGGCCACAGTCGCGGCGAAGATCGGCGGTGCAACCGCGCCGAAAACCCGCATCGCCCGCACACTTGTGCCCCGCGCGGACCACCAGACCCAAGGCGGTACGATCAGGAAAACCGCCACCGTGTAACTTGCCGCAACGCCTATTGCGCCCCATTCGATGCCGATCACAAACGCGACCGTATAGATGGCCGTAGAGACGATCGAGGCGTAGAGCATGTGACGGCTGCGCCCCAGGGTGAACGAGAGAAGGCCAGCGGCGGTGTAAACCGGGTGGACCATCATGGAAATTGACAGCACCTGGAAAATGTCGATGGAAGGCAACCACTGATCCCCGAACAGCAGGGGAATGATGACATCGGCAAGCAGCACCAGCAGACCGGCCAGCGGCGCGGTGATACAGGTGATCGTGGCGACTGAGGACAGGAACATCCGGCTCCAGCGGTCCGGCTCTGCCTGCAGACGGCTCATGGCGGGATAGACGGCGGAATTGAACGGCCGCACCACCGCGGTCAGCGGCAACATCAACAGGCCATAGGCACGCGAGTAATAGCCAAGCTGCTGCGGGCCGACGACAGCACCGATGATGATGTTGTCGAACTGGCGGTGCCATCCGTTGAGAATGTTATAGCCGGTCAGGTTCAGGCCAAACTTCACCACGGGCGCAGCGGCCGACCAGTCGCTGACCCTTCCCGGACGCCACAGCGAGAATGCCCATGCCATCGCACAGGTCATCACCGCCGCAATCCAGATTTGCACCACCAGTGCCCAGTACCCGATATCGGTCGTCAGCGTCAGCGCGATTGCGGCGACACTGCCGCAGGCCATCGCGATGATGGGAACGCCCTGCATTTTCAGCCACATCATGCGCCTTTGCAGCAGGGCGATATGCTGTGCCGCCGCCGCCTGAAACAGCAAGGTTGGCGCCATCGCGATAACCAGCAATGTGATCCGGTCATCATCGAAGAAATCCGCAAATAACGGTGCTGCCAGCATGATGCCCGCAGTCAGCACCAGTCCGATGCCAAGCTGGATGTAAAACAGCACGCTCAGCGTGTTGTGATCCAGCTCCTTGCGCTGCACCGTGGCGGCAGAAAGGCCGAAATCCGCGAACAGGTTGGAAAACCCCAGCACCACGGCCACGATCGCAATCAGGCCAAAATCTTCCGGCGTCAGCAACCGTGCCAGCACCATTGTGGTGGCCAGTTGCAGCCCCATGCGGATGCCCTGCGCCGACAGCGCAGCGATGCTGCCATGCATTGTTTGCGAGCCGATATCGCCGGACAGCGGGCCGAAGTCCGCCGTGGTCCGTTTTCGCGTTGGTTCTGATGGTGGAGCGCTGGTCATGCCCACAATATCCGCATCGCTTGACGGCAGGCGGCGCTATTTGTGCGAATCATGTCTGGACATTCGGCAATCATGTCGAGCTTCCTGCGGGCGGCGGCGGATCGTTGAGGATTTGTCCGATAGCTTGTCTGACGCTGATGCGCGAAATCATTTGTGTCCTTCGCGGATTGTGCAGGCAATTGCGCCCTGTTCCAACCGCCCTCGACATTGTTTTAACCGGCGTTAACTGCCAGGCAGGGGCAGCGGCCCAATTGCAAGCCAGCAATTATCTATCTCGCGGCCCGATAACCCCGGCCCATGATTCACACCGATGACTTGATCGCCCCATCATCATCTGCTTGGGTTTTCGGGACTTTCGCCTGGCATGATGCATCCAGCAGATCGCCCGGAAAATCTGTGCCGCCACCGGTAACGGCATTCACACTGCAATGGGACATGCAATGGGATTTAAAGCGCTGTTGACCTACGCGCGCCCCTACGCGGCATCACTGGTGTTTGTTGCTTTCCTGTCGATGGCTTGCGCAGCGGCTCTTATCGTTCTGCCATGGTTCGCCGGACGATTACTGGGCGACCTTCTTCAAAGCGAACAGATCAACGCATTGTCCATGGCCCTGTATCTGGGAGGGGTGTTGTGCGCGCTGGCAATCCTGCAGGCAATGAGCGCAATCGCCTCTGGCATAGTGGGCAGCAGGATAGAGGCAGATTTCAAGGGCGATATCTTCGCCCATGTCCAGCGTTTGCCGATGGAGTATTTCGACCGCAAGAGGCAGGGCGATTTGCTCGCTCTTCTGACATGGGAAGTTTCCCGTCTGGGCGCCTTCATCGGTGAAACACTCACCTCGGCTCCCGCAGCGCTGCTGACTGCGGCCGGGGCAGCGGTTGCCCTGTACATGATCGATCCGTCGCTTTCGCTGCTGGCTATGGTATTGTTCCCGACATCTTACATGGCGCACAGGTTGATCGGGCGGCAAATCAGCGGCCTTTCGACCAAGATCCAGATTGCCGAAGCTGCCGTGTTTGCCGCAGCCGAAAGCAATCTGAACATGCTTCCGGCGTTCAAGGCCTTCGCCCGCGAAGAGAACGGGTTGCAGGGATATCGGCAGGTGATCGAAAAGCTGCGACGTCTGAAGGTGCGGCGGCAGAAAATCCTTTCCACAATGGCCCCTGCACTATGGCTTATCGCGGCGCTTGGCGCTGTGCTGCTGATGTTGCTGGCCCATCAGAGGCTGGGTGGTGCACGGGCGGACCCTGCCACGTTTTTCAGCTTCGTGCTTTATGTCGGATTGCTGGTGTACGCGATATTGTCTTTCGCGAATTTCCTGACACAGTTCAACACTGCCAGGGGCACGCTGGGACGGCTTCAGCATGTGTTGGGCAAGGAGGCTGAGGCCGGATATGCACGGCCTGCTATTGAGAGCCAGGGTGGCGGATGGATCACCTTCAGCAACGTCTGGTTTGGCTATCCCGATCGCAAGAACACGCTGCGCGGCGTCAATTTCGATATAGAAGCTGGCGAGACCGTTGTCCTGATGGGCGAAAACGGATCTGGCAAAACCACCATCCTCTCGCTCCTGCTGGCATTGTATGAGCCGCGCAAGGGAAGCATCAAGATCGACGGTTGCGACATCGCGCAGATGAGCCTCCAGCAGGTTAGAGGTCAGGTCGGATACGTGCCCCAGCGCCCCCTGCTGCAAAGCGGCAGCATCCGCGAAAACCTGTTGATGGGCCGGGCAAATCTGCCCCAGGACGAGGTGGAGCGCGCCTGTAGATTGGCGCAGGCACATCATTTCATCATCCAGTTGCCAGAGGGCTACCGCACCCAGATCGGCGACCATGGCAAAAGCCTTTCTTACAGCCAGCGCCAACGTATCGCCCTTGCCCGCGCACTGCTGGCAGACCCCGCCATACTGGTGCTGGACGAGGCCACGTCCCACTTCGATCTGGAGGACGAGGCCGCGTTTATCGAGGCGCGGCGTTCCGGCAAGGTCAACTGTACCACGATCGTCGTGACGCACAGGCCTGCCATGCTGGCACTGGCAGACCGGGTGCTGACCCTGAAAGACGGCAAGATAACCCAAACCGGGCGTCGCGGCGTTATGTGGGAGATGCCGCCGGTGGGCGAGGCCGTCACGATCGACCAACCGGGCTGATGCGTTGACAACAATTTTCATCAATCGGTTCTTCTATCCCGATCAATCCGCCACCTCCGCCATGCTGACCGATTTGCTGGGCGAACTGGACACTGCAACGCACGAATTCGTGGTGATCGCCAGCGCCAGCATGCATACGCCGGGCAATGGCGAGGAGCCGTGCAACCTTGAAGGGGTGCGCGTTATCCGCATTCCCGGCCTGAAAAAAGCCAGCAGCGCGATTATCCCGCGGCTGCTGGATTTTGCCTTGTTTTATCTGGGCCTGATCTTCGTTGGCGGCTGGACGATCAAACGCGGCGACACAGTGGTATGTCTTACCGATCCGCCGCTGGTTAGCGTGCTGGTGCAAATGCTGACCCGCCTTAAGGGCGCGCGGCTGATCAACTGGCTACAGGATATCTATCCCGAAACCGCCACGGCGCTTGGCTTCGGGAATGCGCGCAGCATTGCGATGCGATCCATGAAAGCCCTGCGTGACCGATCATGGAAAAAGGCGGATATGAACGTGTGCATCGGCAGCGTGATGAGGAACCGGGTCGCCAGCCACGGCGTAGTTCCATCACGCATTCGCGTGGTGCCCAATTGGGCCAACGAGATAGAGCTTGCGCCACTGCCCGTCAGCGCGAACCCCCTGCGCCAGGAGTGGGATCTGCCGGAAGATAGCGTGATCGTGGGTTATTCGGGCAATCTTGGCCGCGCGCACGATGTGGACACGATGCTGGATGCTGGCCGCCAGCTTGTATCCTCAGGCGAAAGTCATCTGCATTTCCTGTTTATTGGCGGCGGAGTGAAGCGGGACCTGCTTCCCGATCCGGCAACACAGCCCGAAATCGCGCGCCATTTCCATTCCCGCGGTTACAGACCGCGCAGCGAGATGCGCCAAAGCCTTGCGGTCGCAGACATCCAATGGCTCTCTCTCGAACCGGAGCTGGAGGGACTGATCGTGCCCAGCAAGTTTTACGGCGCGATTGCAGCGGGCCGCCCGATCATCTTCATCGGCGACACAGATGGGGAGATTGCCCGCCTGATCACGCAGGCCGCCTGCGGTCGCAGCTTTGCCAAGGGCGATGTGCAGGGCGTGGCCGACTATATCCAAA
>JBASBA010000448.1:0-8609 GCA_049650885.1 Alteraurantiacibacter sp.
GCGATAGGGCGCTGGACGAAAAAGAGGTCTGGGCCTTGCTGGGCGGCTTTTTCGACACCCAGATGGATAGCCAGCAGCCGATTAAGGGTTCGGTCAACGCGATCACGCAATTGCAGCGCGATGCCGATGTCGTAGTGCTGACCAACCTTACCGATGAACGCAACGAAGCGCGCCAGCGCCAGTTGCAGGCGCTGGGCATCGATACGAAGGTCTATACGAATCAGGGGCCAAAAGGCGCCGCGCTCAGCCGCATTGTCGATGAACACGGTGCCCGCCGCGCCGTCTTTATCGACGACCTTGCCCAGCACCACCAATCGGCATTCGAAACAGTGCCGCATGTGCATCGCCTGCATTTCTGCGGCGAACCTGCCATTGCCCCGCATATTCCCTGTGCAAGCCGTGCAGGCCACGCCCATGCGCGGATAGACAATTGGGCCGAGGCCCTGCCATGGATACAGGCAGCCTTGCACGGAGAGACATGATGAGCATCGAAACGCGCCTGAAAGATCTTGGCATCGAGCTGCCGGAAGTCGCGCCGCCCCTGGCCAGTTACGTGCCGGTTATGGTGCAGGGCGACCTTGCCTTTGTTTCGGGCCAATTGCCCTTCATTGATGGTGAGCTGGTGAACGGAACCCTTGGCGATGATGTGGACATCGAACGCGCCATTGCCGCTGCGCGTGCCTGCGGCCTGATGATCCTGGCGCAATTGCAAGGCGTGATCGGCTCGCTCGACAAGGTGGAGCGGATCGTAAAGCTGGGCGGCTTCGTCGCTTCCACGCCTTCGTTTACGGATCAGCACAAGGTCATAAACGGCGCATCGGATCTGATGTTCGATGTGTTTGACGAGGCGGGACGCCACGCCCGCGCCGCGGTGGGTGTTCCCAGCCTGCCGCTTGGCGCGGCGGTGGAAGTGGACGCGGTGATAGCCATCCGCGGCAGTTGACCAATGTCGCGGTCCGGCAAAATCGCTGAACTGGAAGCATATGGCTATGCCCATCGAGGGCTGCACGATGCCCATGTGCCCGAAAACAGCCTTGCCAGTTTTCGCGCCGCTATCGACGCTGGCCTTGGTATAGAATGTGACATCCGCAAAAGCAGTGATGGCCGCGCCATCGTGTTCCACGACGCCGGACTGGACCGGCTGACGGGCCGTTCAGAAGCCACTGGCACCATGCCGGTAGGCGAGCTGACGGGCATATGTCTGACCGGCAGCGAAGAAACCATTCCCACCCTGCGTGACACGCTGGAGCTGGTTGACGGGCAAGTGCCGCTGCTGATCGAGATCAAGAGCGACGACCGCCGCCCAATCGATGCGATTTGCCGCGCCGTTCGCCGTGATCTGGATGGCTATCAGGGCGCAGTCGGGGTCATGAGCTTCGATCCGCGCGTATCGCGCTGGTTCGCCGCAAACGAGCCTGATTGCCTTCGCGGCCTGGTGATAACGCAGGAGAATTCACGCACCTTTGCCGGATCGATGAAGCGGCGGCTGTCGATTTTCAGTGCCAGGCCGGATTTCCTGGCCCTGGATATCCGCGACTTGCCAAGCAGCCTCTCCCGCTCCCAGGCAGCGAGGGGCAGGGCGCTGTTCAGCTGGACGGTTCGCACGGCGGCGCAAGTGGATACGGCGCGGGAAACCCGTGTGGTGCCGATTTTGGAGGCCGCGGGGGTAGAAGCCTGGCGGGCGGGCACCTAGATAGGGGCCAATGGCCGAACCTGCGCTCTCCGCAAGAATTGCACCTGCCATTGCCGGCATCGCACAGGCCGATTGGGATCGGCTGGCGGGCACGGACAATCCCTTCACCAGCCATGCCTTTCTCTCTTTGCTGGAGGAATCCGGCAGTGTTGGTCCGGGCAGTGGGTGGCAGGCGGCCCCATTGCTGCTGGAAACGGGCGATGGCAGGCTGGCGGGTGCGATACCCAGCTATCTAAAAGGCCACAGCCAGGGCGAATATGTGTTCGATCATGCCTGGGCCGATGCCTGGGAAAGGGCGGGCGGCGACTATTATCCCAAATTGCAGATCAGCGTGCCGTTCACCCCGGCCACCGGGCCACGCTTGCTGGTAGAGGATGATCGGTACGCCCTGCCGTTGCTGCGCGCCGCGGAGCGGTTGGTGGATCAGAACGGCTGGTCCGGCGCGCATGCCACCTTCGTGGAGCCTGCCCAGCAGGCCCTGTTCGAAAACGCCGGCTGGCTGCGGCGCGAGGATATCCAGTTCCACTGGTACAACCGTGACTATGCCGATTTTGACGGATTTCTGGCCGATCTGACGAGCCGCAAGCGCAAGGATCTGCGCAAGGAGCGGCTGGCCGCCAATGATGGTATCGAAATCAGATCGCTGACCGGCGCCGACATCAAACCCGAGCATTGGGATGCGTTCTGGCTGTTCTATCAGGACACGGGCGCACGCAAGTGGGGCACGCCCTATCTGACCCGCGAAGCGTTCGACCTGATGGGACAGCGTATGGCGGACAAGCTGCTGCTGCTGCTGGCCTTCGAGGATGGTATGCCGATTGCCGGCGCGCTCAATTTCATCGGGGGAGAAGCGCTATACGGCCGTTATTGGGGCTGCCTTGCAGATCGGCGCTTCCTGCATTTCGAGCTGTGTTATTACCGCGCCATCGACGCTGCGATCGCGCTTGGTCTGAAACGCGTGGAGGCAGGCGCGCAGGGCGGACACAAGCTGGCCCGCGGGTACGAGCCGGTGGCGACGGTATCCATGCACTACCTCTCCGATCCGGGATTCCGTGAAGCGGTGGGGGATTTCCTCTCCCGCGAACGAATGGGCATCGGCATGGACAAACTGCACCTGGCCGAGCGGACACCTTTCAAGCGGGGTTAGCCACCGCCAGTGTTTCAGGCGGCCTTGCTTAAGCCCTGGCGAAGCCATTCGCGGGCACGGCGCTGTGCCTCGGCAATTTCACGGGCGGTCATTTCGTCCGACACATCGGCACGGCACCAGCACGCGGCATCATGGCCCTGCGCAGCGGCAAGGTTGAACCATTTGTGCGCCTCCACCAGATCACAATCCACACCATGACTGCCCGTGGAATAGGCAACGCCCAGATCATAATAGGCGTCGGTGTCGCCATCGGCCGCAGCCGCAAGGCAGCGTGCAATAAGCATATCTGCGCCCGAAATGTCGGCCGGTTGAATCTTTGCGAAAGTCTCTATCTTGGCAAGTTCCATGATCGCCAGTCCCCTGTTCAGGTCCGATCCCCAGTGTCCGGACGAGCCAATGTCCGACGAACGTGGTCAAGAATTGGTTAACGAGGTTAGGTATTTACCGAATTACTCTTTAAAAACGGATTGATCTTGCTGCAATTCAGATTGCCGCTTGTGCCAGTTATACCAGCACCGTATAGGCGCGCCGGATCACGGCTCCGGCAGCCGGGGGGATAGAGCCCGATTATTTAAGGGCCGGTCACCGGATGTAGCAGGGGGAGCCCCAGCGATCGGATTTCGGAGCGACTGAATGGCTATAGCCACCCATGACGATATCGACATCCTAGCCAAGGCGAAGCGCGCCCTGCCTGCCGATTATTCGCCCGGCGAAGATGAAGAATACATGTCTGAAAAGCAGCTGAACTATTTTCGCGTTCTGTTGCTTGAATGGAAGAAGAGCATCGTCTCGGCTTCTGCAGGCACCCTGCAAAGCCTGCAGGATGGCCCCATGCGGGAGGCTGACCTGAACGATCGTGCCTCCAGCGAAACAGACTGGGGCATAGAATTGCGCACGCGTGATCGGCAGCGCAAGTTGATCTCCAAGATCGATGCCGCGCTGCGCCGTATCGACGAGGGTGAATACGGCTGGTGCGACAAGACCGGCGAGCCCATCGGCATCAACCGCCTGATCGCACGCCCTATCGCCACCATGACGGTAGAGGCGCAGCAGGCGCATGAACGCCGTGAGAAGATTTCACGCGACGATTGATCCGGGTGAAGACTGACCCGGAATGGGACAGGGCCTGCGCACGGAATAGAAATTAACTTTTGATTAGCCTTTCTGGCGGCATCCCCGCGTGGTTCAATACGAAAGTCAGTACAGTCGCTGGCCTGGCGACTTTGCAGGCGAAACACGATCGCAATTATACCGATGAGGCCAAAAGCATGAGCAATGTCGATACCCGCCAGGTTG
This sequence comes from Alteraurantiacibacter sp., assembly GCA_049650885.1. Lineage (GTDB taxonomy): Bacteria > Pseudomonadota > Alphaproteobacteria > Sphingomonadales > Sphingomonadaceae > Alteraurantiacibacter. The sequence continues at coordinate 4,137 of JBASBA010000448.1, forward strand.
ATCGTGACAGCCTGTTCCTCCTGGCGCAGTTGCGCGTGGACGGGCGAAGCGATCTGTACCGCGTCAAGGTGCGCAACCTGTCGGCTGGCGGCATGATGGCCGAAGGCGAGGTGAAGGTTGATCGCGGCGCACTTGTCGAAGTGGAGCTGCGCAATCTGGGCTGGGTTGAAGGGACAGTCGCCTGGAAGCAGGACAGCCGTTTCGGCATCCAGTTCGTCGACGAGGTTGATCCCAAGCGCGCCCGTGCACAGGTAACCGGCACCACCGTGACACAGCATTCCAGCCACAACGGTTCACGCTATCCCGAAGCGCAGGCCATCCGCAAATTGTAAACCGCCGCGTCAGCGCGGTTGATGCAAGTGCGCGCGGGGCCTATTCGCTTGGCCCATGACCGCGCGCCGCCCATTCATCCTGACTGCACTGTTTCTGGTTCTCGCCGCTTGCGGTTCCAGCGATGACGGGGCCATAGACGTTGCCCTGATCGGCACCCCCGACAATGTGCTTACCAGCAGCCTGCGGCTGAACGACGCCGCCCAGCATGTGCGCGCCGCCACGCAATCGGGCCTTGTCGCGCTGAACCCGCAAGGTGAAACCGTGCCTGCACTGGCAGAGCGCTGGATTGTAACCGATGACGGGCGTAGTTTCATCTTTCGCTTGCGCGAAGGCAACTGGCCCGATGGCACCCCGATGAGCGCCGCCAGCGCGCGCCTTGCCTTGCTGGAGGCGATCGGGGGGCTGCAAGGCACATCCCTGGGTCTGGACCTTGCGCCGATCGAGGAAGTGCGGGCCATGGCCGGGCGGGTGATCGAACTGCGGCTTTCCAAGGCCGAGCCCTACTTGCTCCAGATGCTGGCCCAGCCTGAAATGGCACTGCGACAGCCGGGTGGGGAAACCGGCCCGATGGTCTTGCAGCGCGAGAATGAACAGCTTGCCCTGTCGATGAAACCCCCGCTCGAACGCGGCCTTCCTGACGACGAGGAATGGCGCGACGAAGTGCGTGAGGTGCGGCTGCACATACTGCCCGCGGGCCAGGCTATTGCACTGTTCGAAAGCGGCGAGGCGGAGGCCGTGATGGGCGGAACGCTGGGTGATCTGACGCTTGTGGAAACAGGCCCTCTGTCATCGGGCACATTGCGTCTGGATACGACGTTTGGCCTGTTCGGATTGCAGGTGCGCGCCGAAGATGGCCTGTTGTCCAACACCGGCGTGCGGGAAGGGCTGGCGATGGCGATCGACAGGCAGGCGCTGATGGCACCTTACAATATCTCCGGCTGGGTCTCTACCACACGGTCCGTCTCACCGGGATTGCCGGGCGATCCGGGCATTATCCGGGAACGCTGGGCCGGGGATGAGTTGGAAGGCTTACGGGAAGAGGCCGTTGCGCGCATTTCCGCATGGCGGCAACAGTTCGACGAAGGCGATCTGTCCCAGCCTGCCACAATCACCGTTTTAATGGACGATGCGCCCGGATGGGATCTGCTGTTCGGCAATCTGGCCGACCAGCTGGCAACCATCGGCTTGAAGCTGGAGCGGGCGCAGGACGTGTCAGAGGCGGATCTTGTACTGGTTGACCGCGTAGCCCGGTATCCCGCACCCCGCTGGTTCCTCAATCAGTTCAATTGTGCGCTGAATCGCGGCCTTTGCGAGGAAGACTTGGACGAGCTGGTCGAGCAGGCAATTTCTGAAACCGATCCCGTCCTGCGTGCCCGCGCGCTGGCCCAGGCCGAGGCGGAATTGACCCTTGCGAACCTGTATATTCCGTTCGGCGCGCCTTTGCGCTGGTCGCTGGTGCGCGGCACGGTGGATGCGTTTGTACCCAACACCTATGCTTTCCATCCCTTGCCGGAACTGGCGCAGATACCCAGATAAGCGGGGAGGAGACACCATTGCGATGGCCGAAAACCTGCAAAAACCGCGCCCTATGACGATGGGCAAGGATATGCCCCTGGGCAATGATCCAATATCCATCCGTCGCCGGATAGAAGCGATGGAGAAGGTGCTGGAGCGCAGCTTTACTGTACCGGGTATCAATCGCCCCGTGGGGCTTGATGCCATCATCGGGCTGGTGCCGGTGGTGGGCGACATCATCGCCATGGGCATGGGCGCCTATATCGTGTGGGAAGCGCGCAATCTGGGTATGCCGAAATGGAAGCTGATGCGCATGGCCGGCAATGTGGCCTTCGATAGCGCCGTGGGCGCAGTGCCGGTGGTGGGCGATGTGTTCGACTTCATGTTCCGTTCCAACACCCGCAACCTGCGGATCGTGAAAAAACATCTGGACAAGCATCACCCCGGATCGAAGGTGATCGAGCAGTAGTTTCAAACGCGACGGCTTATGGCTAAGGCATGTGCATGGCCAAAAGCGACGTTACATATTCATCCTATCTCGACCTCGATCGTATTCTCTCGGCGCAGCACCCTGCCTCCGATGCGCATGACGAATTCCTGTTCATCATTGTCCATCAGGCCAGCGAACTGTGGCTGAAACTGTGCCTGCATGAATTGGAGGCCGCGCGAGAGCAGGTGATCGCCGACACGCTTGGCCCCGCATTCAAGATGCTGGCCCGCGTGGCACAGGCACAGCGGCAGCTTATCGCCAGCTGGGACGTGCTTTCCACAATGACGCCGCATGATTATTCGTTGATCCGCCCCCACCTTGGCGGCTCCAGCGGGTTTCAGTCGGCGCAGTACCGCCTGATGGAATTTATCCTTGGTGGCCGCAATCCCGACATGGTGACGATGCACGAGGCAACGCCCCCCGTGGCCGAAAAGCTCAATGCGGAACTGTCTCGCCCCAGCCTGTATGGCGAAGTGCTGCGCCTGTTGCAGCGGCGCGGCTTTGCGATTGCGGACGATTTGATCGATCGCGACATGAAAGCCCCGCACGAACCGGTAGAGGCGGTGACGCAAGTCTGGGCGCAAATCTATCGCGAGCCGCAGAAATACTGGGACCTTTACGAACTGGCGGAAAAGCTGGTCGATCTTGAATACCATTTCCAACGCTGGCGTTTCGGCCATCTCAAGACAGTGGAGCGGGTGATCGGTTTTAAGCGCGGCACCGGCGGGACGGCAGGTGTGCCATATCTGGAAAGTGTTCTGAAGCTGGGCTTCTTCCCCGAACTGCTGGCCGTGAGGACCGAGATTTGACCGATTGGAACGCCGAGGCGCAGCGTCTTGATGCTGCCGACCCGCTGGCCAGGCATCGTGGCGATTTTCTGCTGGATGACGCGGTGGCCTATCTTGATGGCAATTCGCTGGGCGCGCTGCCCAAGGCCACACCCGCCCGCATCGAAGAGGTGGTGCGCGGCGAATGGGGCGAGGGGCTTATTTCAAGCTGGAACACTGCCAGCTGGATAGACCTGCCGCAGCGCATCGGCGCGAAGATCGCACCGCTGGTGGGGGCAAAGCCGCATGAAGTCATCGTGGCAGACAGCGTATCGGTGAACCTGTTCAAGCTGATCAGCGCGGCCCTTTCCATGCAGGATGGACGCAAGGTAGTGCTGTCGGAACCCGGCAATTTCCCCACCGATCTCTACATGGTCGAAGGGCTGGAGGCGCAAGGGCTGGCAGAGCGACGGCTGGCGCAGCGTGGCGATATCGAAAGCGCTCTGGACGATAGCGTGGCACTGCTGCTTCTGACCCATGTGCATTACAAGTCGGGCGCAATGTTCGACATGGCGCGCCTGACCAGGGCCGCGCATGATGCAGGCGCGCTGGTGCTGTGGGACTTGTCACACAGCGTGGGTGCGGTGCCGGTGGACCTGAACGGTGCGGGCGCGGATTTTGCCGTGGGTTGCGGCTATAAATATCTGAACGGCGGCCCCGGCGCACCCGCATTTGCATGGGTGGCGGAGCGGCATCACGCTTCGCTTCAGCAACCTCTCAGCGGCTGGATGGGCCATGCAAAGCCTTTCGAATTTTCCGATCAATACAAACCCGCGCCGGGCGTGGACCAGTTGTTGTGTGGCACCGCGCCGATCATTTCGATGAGCGCGCTGAATGTGGGCGTGAATTTGATCAGCGGCATCGGGATCGATGCTTTGGTGGCGAAATCACGCGCAATGTCCGAATTCACGCAGGCGGCGATGGCTGAGATGGTGCCGGAACTGCACTGCATCTCGCCCGACGATCCTCAATCGCGAGGTAGCCAGCTATCCTTCCGCCATGAACATGCCTATGAATTGTGCCAGGCCCTGATCGCCCGCCGCGTGGTGGGTGACTTCCGCGCCCCCGATATCCTGCGCCTGGGCTTCGCCCCCGCCTACGTCCGTTTCGCGGACTGCTGGCGCGCGGTGAGCGAATTGCGCGATTTGCTGGACAGTGGCGAATGGAAGAAGGCGGAGTATGCGGAGCGCGGCAAAGTGACGTGACGGTTGGGGGTGAGAATGGGACGCGGCAAGCGTCCTATTCCGGTGCCTTCTCAGCGCAGAGTGCGGCATCACGAGCGTTGTCGCGCAAGGCCCTGTCTTTCCC
>JBASBA010000449.1:0-9114 GCA_049650885.1 Alteraurantiacibacter sp.
GTCAACCGCTGTGTAGCCCGCGATCTGGTTGGAATCCGTGCCGATCTCGCGCGCGGCCGGGAACCGCCCCTGATTGACCGCCGCCGCCTGCTGCGCAGGAGTGAGGCGTGGCATATATCTGAGGAACGGCGCAAGCCGCATCGAAATACGCTGCGGCAGCATCGTTTCCGCTATTGAAATCGCTTCCTGCTCGTTACCCATGATCGCCAGCGCAAATGCGCGTGTCCGGAAGGCAGCCCGATCCTGACGCTGAAGCAAGGGCATGAGAGCATTTTCCGACTCTTCCGCATTCCCGCTTATCGCGTAGCTGAGTGCAAGACGCCTGCGAATGGTCGGATCATCTTCGCGTGCAAGCGACCTTCGATACAGGCGCTGAGCCGACTGGTTGCGGCCCACCAGATCATAGGCCAGACCTTTCTCCGCCTCGTAAGGCATCATCTGAACGCCGCCCGCCTCGGCATTCTCGAAGAGCTGAAGGGCAGTAACCGCCTCTCCACGGCGCAAGGCGACCAGCGCAAGACCAACCAGCACGCGGGTATCTTCGGGCGCGACATCCTGCGCGCGCGAGAAAAACCCTAGCGCGGCATCCACATCATCGAGACTGAGGGACGCCCTGCCCGCAGCCACCAGCGCAGGCACGCTTTGCGGGTTGCGCGACAGGCGTCGCAATGCGTCGTTCAGTTCCTCCGCCGATGGATCGGGCAAAGCCTGAACCACCTCCTGCGTCTCCGCCGTGACCGAAAGAGACGGCACGACGAGGGCAACAGGGGATACGGCAACAAGGGCCAGAAACCGGGCCGGCGAACTGGAAAGCGAATGTATCATTCGTTGCCCATTATACAGCCCTCGCTGAATGGTGCGAGAACACTTTGCCTGATTTCCTGCCCGGTTTACTGCGTTATTTACTGGTTGTTCTGACGGCCTAGGAAGCGAGGAATACGCATCGAGCCACCGCCATCCTCGTCGTCATCATCATCATCGTCATCACCGGTTTCAGGCGTTTGACGCGAGAGGTTGGCCATCCGCTCGAACAGGGTGCTGCCAGAGGATGCCGGGGCGGGTTTGGCAGCAGGCGCAGCAGAACCGCTGCCCGCCTCGTCTGAAGTGCCTTCGCCAGCACCGCCCAGCATGCGCGCGCGCCTGCCACCTTGTCCGGCTACAGGCTCGTCGGCATCGGCAAGGCGGCTAGCGTCGAGCAAAAGTTCGTCCTGCCCGGCGTCCGCATCATCCCCGTCGGCGCTGTCATCAGCAACCTCGTTGGTCAGGTCGAACGCCCCGTCATTTTCGGAAGTGGAGACATCGGTGTCCCCGTCACCACCGCCAAAGCCATCGCCATCATCAAGGCCAAAGCCGCTATCGTCGGCAGGAGTGATCAAGCGTTCCCCGCCGGTGTCGCCATAAGTTTCGGGAACGGCGGGTTTTTCACCTTGATCGCTTGCGGTATTGTCATCGGCCTCGTCGGCAGAACCCAGGTCCAGTGTTTCATCGTCGGCAGAGTCGCTCAGTTCGTCATCTGCGACATCGCGTGCGCCGTTGCTGGCAGGGATCGCCAAGCTGGGCCTGCGCGGACCGCGCGCGGCCGAAAGGTCCAGTGGGCGCGAATTTTCGCGCGGCATTTCACCCGTCTGCTCGATACCAGTGGCCACCACGGATACACGGATCTTGCCGTCCAGATCGGGATTGAAGGCGCTACCCCAGATGATGTTTGCTTCAGGATCAACCAGCTCGCGAATATGGTTCGCGGCCTCGTCCACTTCGAGCAGCTTCATGTCCTCGCCGCCGATGATGGAAATGATAACGCCCTTGGCACCCTGCATCGACACACCGTCGAGCAGCGGATTGGCAATGGCATGTTCGGCAGCTTCCAGCGCGCGGTTCTCTCCCTCGCCCTCGCCCGTGCCCATCATGGCCTTGCCCATTTCCCCCATGACGGAGCGAACATCGGCAAAGTCGAGATTGATGAGGCCCGGCATCACCATCAGATCGGTGATGGAGCGCACGCCCTGCTGGAGAACCTCGTCAGCCAGCATGAACGCTTCCTTGAAGGTCGTTTCCGCCTTGGCCACCAGGAATAGGTTCTGATTCGGGATGACGATCAGCGTATCGACGTGCTTCTGCAATTCCTCGATGCCGCTTTCGGCAGAGCGCATGCGGCGCGTGCCTTCAAACAGGAATGGCTTGGTCACCACTCCAACGGTCAGAATGCCCTTGTCGCGCGCGATCTGCGCGATGACAGGTGCAGCGCCAGTGCCGGTGCCGCCGCCCATCCCAGCGGCGATGAACACCATGTTCACGCCTTCCAGCGCGCGCTCTATCTCTTCCACAGTCTCCTCGGCCGCAGCGCGCCCGACTTCGGGCCGCGAACCTGCGCCAAGACCCTGCGTGATGTCGGGGCCAAGCTGGATGCGATGCTCTGCCGTGGAGCTGTTCAACGCCTGTGCATCGGTGTTGGAGACAATGAAGTCCACGCCCTCGATCTCAGCCTCGATCATGTTGGCGATGGCATTTCCGCCTGCTCCACCCACGCCGATCACGGTAATCCGCGGACGCAGTTCGTCCACTGAAGGCGGGCCAATATTGATGCTCATCTTATCGTCTCCTCGGCAGGCCTAGGAAATCTGCCATTGGTGTCTGTGCCATAAAGGGCGAATCTAAAGGATGCTGTTGCCAGCACTATCCACAGATTGCCGTCAATCAAAAGTATTCGCGCATGGCGCTCCATGCACGCATCAAGGTTGTCAGCGGGCCATAGCTGCCCGTTGTCGTAAATCGTGATCCGACTGCGCGAATGTCGATCGGGTCTTCCGCAGCATACAGGACAAGTCCGGCCAGCGTCGCAAAACCGGGAGAGCTATGCGCCTCGGGCAAACCTTTCAGCGCCACTGGCCGGCCGATCCGCACCGGCACGCCAAGCACGCCTTGCGCATGGTCGGCCAATCCCGCCAGTTCCGCCCCACCGCCGGTAATCACCACCTGGCGCGCGCTTGAACCGGGCGCGCCGCCTGTGAATCCCATCGAATCCAGCGCCTTGGCAACATCGCTCATCAGCATGTCGAGTTCACCGGTAATCACGCCGATCAGTTCTGCACGGGGCACCTGGCCTGTGCCATCACCGCCGCGCGCAACCGGGCGTTCGCCTTCCTCCGCCGGAGAAGCAATGGGGATCATCTCCCGATGGTCCGCCGGACTGGCGATGGCAGAGCCGCATACGCATTTCAGACGCTCTGCCTGAAAGCGCCGAATGGAAAAGGCCGAGGCGATGGCATCCGTGATATCGGCAGAGCCGCGCGGAATGGCTGTAAGGCCTACAAGCATGCCGCCTGCGTAGACGGAGACATTGGTGACTTCTCCGCCCAGTTCCACCATGGCGGTGCCCAGATCGCGCTCTTCCGCAGTCAGGCAGGCGTATCCTGTGGCGAGCGGCGATGCGACAAGGCCTTCTACCTCCAAGTGCGCGTTCTGCACCGCCTCTGTCACATTGCGAACCGGCGCACCGTCCGCCAGCATGACGTGGATGTCTACGCCCAGCCTGTCTGCATGAAGGCCCTTGGGATTGGAGACACCGTGTGCACCATCGAGGAAATAGCAGGCTGGCTGGGCGTGAAGAACGGTCCGGCCATCGGGGCCAAGGCTTTCGCGCGCGGCTATCAGCAGCGCCTCAATATCCTCTTCTTCCACGCGCCTGCCGCCGATGCCGATTTCAACAGGACGAATTTCGCTGGCCAGTCCAGCGCCCGAACATCCAATCCACACGCTGTCCACGCTGGTGCCGGCCAGTTTCTCAGCCTTTTCCAATGCATCGCGCACGGCATAGGTGGCGGCGGCCATATCCACGATATAGCCGCGTTTGACACCCTGACTGGCGCGATGACCGCTGCCCAGTACCTGCATCTCTCCATCTTCCGTCAACGCGGCAATCATGGCCGAGACACTGAAGGAACCGACATTCACCGCGCCAAACACGCGCGCAATTCTCTGGTTGGCTGACATCAGGTTTCCTCCCCGTTTTGTTGCGCACGCATGGACAATTCCTGCCGCTCCGCACGACCTGGCACATGCATGTACATGCGCGGCGGATTACGCATGTCAAAACTCACAACCTCGCCGCCAATCAGGCGATGGACGCCATCGGCCTGGGCAAAGCTGATCAACGCGGCGGCAGAGCGATCATCCCCCTGCGGCAGGGCAAGGCGCTGGTCGGTATCGAAGGTGAGGTTCCAGCGGCGGTTGCCCACCCACTCGGCACCTGTCACCTTGCCCTTCAGAGCCGGTGCCGCATCCATCAACACTTCCAGCGATTTCACCTGGCCTTGCGCACCCGGCCCTTCGATCAAAAGGTAATCCGACGCGTCGTTTGCCGAAATCGGTTCAAGTTCAACGCCGGTGGGGTCTATCAGCATCAGCCGATCCGCGCGGCGCAATACGGCATGCGGGGCACGCTCCACCACGTTCACCACCAGCAAATCCGGCAATTGACGCGAAACGCGCGCATCCTTCACCCACGAAAGCTTCAGCAAATCTTCACGCAGGCCCGCTGTATCCACGCGCGTCATGGCGAGATCACGCTGACCGAAAGCGCGTTCGTGCACCAGCATGGAATTCATGCGTTCGGTGCCGCGCACCTCGACGCGGGCAAGTTTGAAGCCGGCATTACTGGCCACATGGGCGAACCTGTCAGATGCAACCGCCGTTGCCCCGGAAACCTGCGCCAACCATACCAGCCCCACCAGAACGCCGCCCAGGATCAGGACAGTGAAGGCCTTCTGCAACTGCTCTTCCGTGAACGGAAGCAGCCCCAGCATCCGGCCAAGGATCGACTGGCCATGCTTGCGCGCAGAACGAACCTTGCGGCTGGTGCCTTGTGCACGCGCCTGGCGACGCACGCCCTTGGTGTTGCGGGAATTAGTCCTGGCCATCGCCCCGCCTGTCATCGCCCCGCCTGTCATCGCCCGCCCTGCTATCATCCAGCCTGCCATCAGCCAGCTTGCCCGCGCGGCGTAGTGAATCCTCGATAACCATCTCGCACAGTTGCGGATATTCGATCCCGCAATAACGTGCCTGTTCGGGCACCAGGCTCAGGGGCGTCATTCCGGGCTGGGTGTTGGTTTCCAGCAGGAACAATCCATCCTCGCCGCGCTCGTCATCCCAGCGATAATCGGAACGCGATACCCCGCGACAGCCAAGGTGACGATGCGCCTGCATGGCATATTCAAGGCACAATCGCTCGATTTCAAGCGGCAGTTGCGCTGGAAAGATATGCTCCGTCTTTCCGTCGGTATACTTGTTTTCGTAATCGTAAAAACCGCTCGCCACCACCAGCTCCGTCACCCCCAGTGCGCGTGGGCCTTGCGGCGTGTCGATCACGGCGGTGGTCAGTTCGCGGCCGCGAATGAATGGTTCTGCCAGCAAGGTGGCAAAATCCTGCCACGGGCCCTTGGCATCGCGGCTGATGGGGTTGCCGCAATTGCTATCCTCGGTAACGATGGCGACGCCCACTGAGGAGCCTTCGTTGACCGGCTTCAGGACATAGGGCCGCGCAATCGGATCGCCGTCATACAATTCCTCCGACTGCACCACGCGGCCGCCTGGCATGGGAATACCGTGCGGCACCAGTGCGTGTTTCGTCAGTTCCTTGTCGATTGCGATCACCGATGTGGCCAGCCCTGCGTGGGTATAGGGGATGCCCATCAGGTCCAGCATACCCTGCACAGTGCCGTCTTCGCCGGGCGCACCGTGGAGTGCGTTAAACACAACATCGGGCGCAGCTTCGCGTATTCTTGCGGCAACATCGCGATCCATATCCAACCGCGTCACACGGTGGCCTGCGCTTTCCAGTGCATCCGCCACGCCATTGCCGGACATCAACGATACGTCCCGCTCGTTCGCCCAGCCGCCCATCAGAACAAGTATGTGGAGATCGGAAGGCAACGTCATGGTCGTCCTACCCGCTTGATTTCCCATTCAAGCGCACTGCCAGTTTTCTCTGCCACGCGGCGACGAACTTCCTCGCCCAGTCCCTCGATATCGGCGCTGGTGGCCTCGCCAGTGTTGATCAGGAAGTTGGTGTGTTTCTCGCTCACCTGCGCGCCGCCCATGGTCAGCCCGCGGCAGCCCGCCTCGTCAACCAGCTTCCAAGCACTGGCGCCTTCAGGATTCTTGAAGGTAGAGCCGCCGGTCTTGGTGCGCAAAGGCTGCGAATCTTCGCGCTCTTGCGCAATGCGGTCCATCTCCGCGCCGATCTTCTCAGGATCGCCCGGTTCGCCCTTGAAGCGTGCGGCGACGACAATTGCGCCATCCGGCAGGCGCGAATGGCGATAGGAGTAATCAAGGTCTGCCACTGGCAAGGTGACGAGGTTGCCACCGGGTAACACCACGTCGCAATCCACCAGAATATCAGCGACTTCGCGGCCATAGGCACCGCCGTTCATGCGCACGAAGCCCCCCACCGTGCCAGGGATGCCGCGCAGGAATTCCAGACCGGCGATACCGGCATCGCGCGCGGTAGATGCGACGAGGATACCGGGCGCGCCCCCGCCGCACTCCACCACGTTGCCACGATTTGCCTCTACACTTGCGAACGGCTTGCCCAGGCGCACGACCACACCCGGCACACCGCCATCGCGGATAATCAGGTTCGAACCAAGGCCCAGTGCCATCACCGGCGTGGCAGGCCCGAGGTTGCCGAGAAACGAAACGAGGTCATCAAGATCGGCAGGCTCGAACAGCCAGTCCGCTGCGCCGCCGCTCTTGAACCAGACAAGCTTCGCCAAGGGAGCGGCGGCCTTCAAGTCGCCGCGCACGTTCCGGGGCACATTGCCGGTAACGCCCGGCGCTTCATCGGCACCGGGAGCTTCGTCGCCCTGCATCTGTTCGCCGGGTTGCATCATGATAGTCATGCGCCCTCCGTGGCGCGAAATTCAGTAACGGCTTTGGCAAGGTTCGCCGCCCACTTGGTGATATCGCCCGCGCCAAGGCACACGATGATATCGCCAGGCGCAATATCCGCCGCCAATTGCTCGGCCAGATCCGCCGGTCCATTCACCGCCACGGCGTGGCGATGGCCACGCGCCTTCAGCCCCTCGACCAGGGCGTGCTCGTCCACCCCGGCAATCGGGTTTTCTCCAGCGGCATAGACAGGCGCTGCATAAACCAGGTCTGCATCGCCGAACGCGCCCTGGAAATCCTCCAGCAAATCGCGCAGCCGAGTATAGCGGTGCGGCTGGGCCACAGCCACCACGCGCCCACTCGCCGCATCGCGCGCGGCGGACAATACAGCGCGGATTTCCACCGGATGGTGGGCGTAATCGTCAATCACGCGGATATCGGGGTCCACGGTGCCGACATGGCTGAACCGTCGACGCACCCCGCCAAAGCGCGAAAAACCGTCGCGGATCGCATCGGCAGAGCACCCCATTTCCAGCGCCACGGCAATTGCGGCGCAGGCGTTCTGGACATTGTGCTGACCCGGCATCGGCAGGGCAATATCGTCCACCCGCAATTCACTGCCATCGCGCAAACGCTGCACTGCACTAAAGCGCGTAACCGCGCCATCAGGCGTGACATTTTCCGCGCGAACATCGGCATGAGGGGAAAAGCCATAGGTAATCACGCGGCGATCGCGCACCTTGGCAATCACGTTCTGCACCTCGGGATGATCGATGCACAACACCGCCGCACCGTAGAATGGCACGTTCTCGATGAACTGGACGAACGCATCCTTTACTGCGTCAAAACTGCCGTAGTGGTCCAGATGCTCTGGATCAATATTGGTGACAACGGCGATGGTGCCGTCCAGCCGCAGGAAGCTGCCGTCGCTTTCGTCAGCTTCCACCACCATCCATTCGCTGTCACCCAGGCGCGCGTTGGAGCCGTAGCTTTCGATGATACCGCCGTTGATAACCGTGGGATCGACGCCGCCCGCATCCAACAGGGCGGCCACCATACTGGTGGTGGTTGTCTTGCCATGCGTGCCCGCAACGGCAACGGTGCGCTTCAACCGCATGAGTTCGGCCAGCATCTCTGCCCGGCGAACCACGGGAATGCGCGCGTCCAGCGCTGCAGCGACTTCGGGATTGGTTCGCTTTACCGCCGTGGAAGTGACAACGACGGCAGCGTCGCCAAGATTTGCTGCATCGTGACCGATGAACACCGGTATGCCGCTGTCTTGCAATGCCTGCACACGGGCGCTGTCGTTCAGGTCAGATCCCTGAACATTGTAGCCAAGGTTATTCATCACTTCCGCAATGCCGGACATGCCGATGCCGCCAATGCCGACAAAGTGGATCGTCCCGATATCCGTGCCAATGCCCTTCATTCGGCATCGCCGTTCGAGGTTTCCCGCGATGCGCCATTGCGCGCGACTTCCTGCGACGCGCCGCGCGCATTGTTTTCTCCCACGCGGATCACGTCCATCATGTCTGCCCCGCCAAAACCCTCCACCAGATCGGCAAGGTCGCGCGCGGCATTTGGCCTGCCGCAATTCCATGCGGCATGGGCGGCGTTGGCCAGCGTTTCGGGGCGCTGCGCCATCGCGGCGATCTGCTTGGCCAGTTCCTTTGCCGTAAACCCGGCCTGCCGAATGGAACGCGCACCGCCAGCCTTCACGATCTCTCGCGTGTTGACTGCCTGATGATCGTCTGTCGCGATGGGCAATGGCACGAGGATCGCAGGACGACCAACCGCTGTCAGTTCGGCGATGGTGGAGGCGCCGGCGCGTCCGATGAACAGGTGCGTATCGGCAAGACGGGCAGACATATCCTCGAAATAGGTGGCAAGCTCTGCCGGGATTTCGTGATTGGCATAGCGCGCCCGCACGGCGTCTATATCTTCAGGCCGGCATTGCTGCGTCACCTGCAAGCGGTTGCGCAAGGCGGGCGGCAACATCGAAAGGCCATCGGGCACAATCTCCGAAAGCACACGTGCACCCTGGCTGCCACCCGTCACCAATACCCGGAACAGGCCATCTTCCGTGAAAGCGGGAAATTCCTGATCGCGCAGGGACAGCACACCGCGGCGCACCGGATTGCCTACCCCGTGGGCCTTCTTCCCATGCTGGGCCTTCAGCCTGTCCACATCGGGATAGGACAGCGCGATGGCGTCCACGCGGCCTGCCAG
>JBASBA010000450.1:0-10561 GCA_049650885.1 Alteraurantiacibacter sp.
ATTTACCGCAGATCAGTATCTCGGTTGGTTAAAGGACGCGAGGGCGTGCACATGGTTCCCTTGCGCATTCCAGCACAGACTGATCCCTTCCACACCGCCAGGGCAGTGGAGCCGGTACGCGCCTCAACTGCTTACGCGCGCGGGATGTTCGATCCGGTGCGCCATGCGACGATCGAGTGCACGGCAGATTTCCAGCCACCATTCAAACATCTCGCTGTCGTCCGCATTCGACGCTGCCATCGCCTGCTGGCGCGCATGGTCTGCCGCGGCCAGCCCGTATTGCGCGAAATGGCGCAGAGCCGCCTGCATATGGGTGGTCTGCACATGTCTGGCGCGATTATCATTTGCGGGATGATGCAGCTGCGCACGCGCAAGATTGCGGGACATCCGGCACTGGCGGCGATTGAGTGAAGAGGCAAAACGAATGGCCATTGTGTGCGAGGTCCGTTGTCTTTTGTTGGCCGCCGGGGCGCGGCAGACACACCTATAAACAAGGGCAACTAAGCGAAGGTTCGACAGGATGGTTGCTGAAATCTTTCCGCCGAATTTACAAGTTCTTCAGCAGCCTGGACGCGCCAGCTTGCGGCAACTCAAGGACGCTCTATCCAGCGGCCACTGTTCGCATATTCGCTGCGAACACGCCCGGCGGACGGCAGCCGATCGTTTGTTTCCACACTGGTGGCAGGCACGGACGCGGGCAAAGCTGGCAGCGGGTTAGCCACCTCTGCGCGCGCCAGGATATGCGGCAGGGAGGCATCGGCCAATGCAGCAGGATCCGGCGCTACGGCCCGCGTTGCGGCAGCGCGGCCCGGCTCTGGCTCTCCGCCAATATAGCGGAAGGCAAATGCCGCGCGCTGCCCGGCCGCGCCGGGCCAGCGGTAGAAGACATGCGCGCCGATTACCCTGGTGCGAGAGAGGGTGGGCGCCCAATAGGGGCTGACGGCCAGCGTATGGTAATGCGTGGACAGGCCTACAGGCTCGTACACCGCGCCTGCCAGGGCGGCGCGGGCAACGCGGCTGGCACGCTCCCATCCGCCCCGCGAAGGTCGCCGCGTCAGCGATCCGTCGCAGGTAAAGCTGAACTGGCAGCCGGTTGCCCGCGCAGATCCCTGGAACACCACGCCGCAAACCGTACCGGGCCACGCGCTGTGCGCCACGCGGTTCAGCACCACCTGTGCAACCGCGCTTTGACCGGCGACAGATTCGCTGGCGGCCTCGTAATAGATGGCGGTGGTCAGACATTCCTGCGCGCGCATGATATCCATGCCAGAGCCGGATGCCACCAGCGCGCCGGCGGAGGGGCCGGCGTATTGTGCGGGTGTGACCAACCGCGTTGCGTCTTTCGTATCTTCGCGTGTAGCGGGCGCCTCTATCGTGTTCGGCGTATCGGCAAGGTAGTAGAAAGCGGAGCCGGGGAAGCTTTCGCCCGGGGTCTCAAATCCCATCAGCTCGATAGTTGTCGCTGGTGCTTGCGGTAACTCCGGCGCAAACGCCGATTCCGCAGCAACCGCGGGCACCGCCAATATGGCCACCAGCGCGGCAAGACGCCGCAGCAGCGAAATGCGGCGCGACTTGCGCGCACGGCGGCGCCGGGCAAGCATCTGTTGCGGGGTGAGACGGGCGTTTTGATCCACCGCGCGCCGGTAGCGAGTGGTGCTTGCGTCTGCATCCGCGTTGAATTCACCGTCTCACACAGGGACACTTTGATTGCGGTTTGCAATTCGATGAAGGGATTGCGTGCCAGCAAGGCTGCGTCTAATGCGGCGGCGACGTCACGGGTTATTCGAGCGATCGGATCTAAGAGGGAAGCGGGTGAGACACCCGCGCTGCCCCCGCAACTGTGACCGGAGAGCGATGCGCCCGAATGCCACTGCCTGAAGAAGGGTGGGAAGGCGGGGGCAAAGCGATGATCCGGGAGCCAGGAGACCTGCCTGAGACTGTCGCTTACGCTGCCGGGCGGGGTGTACCGGAAGCATGCGGGAGAGCACCATTGCCGGTGCTCCCTCCGTCACGGGCGGCGTTTCGCTTTTGACTGGAGGTTTTGTGTTTAAATATCTGTTTTTTGGTGTTTCCCTTATTGCCATCGCGCCCTCTGCCCAAGCGCAGGACGATGCGACTATTACAGTTACCGCCACCGGCACCCGCGGCGAAGTGACTGCCAGCGGGCAAGCCGTCACCGTGATTGGTGTGGACGAAATCGAGGCTGTGCAGGGCGCGGATCTCACCCGCATACTTGAACGTGCACCGGGCGTGGTCATCAGCCGCAATGGCGGCGCGGGCAGTGTCACCGCTGTGCGTCTGCGGGGCAGCGAGGCGGAGCAGGTGCTGACCGTGGTAGACGGTGTTCGCGTGGCCGATCCCGCTGCGCCATCGGGCGGGTTCGATTTTGGCAATTTGCTGGCGCTTGATCTGGCCAAGCTGGAAATATTGCGCGGTTCCAATTCCACCATCTGGGGTTCGGATGCGATTGGCGGCGTGATCGTCGCCTCGACCCGCACGGATAGCGGCCTGCGGGCCAGTGCCGAATACGGTGCGCGGGACACCGCCAGCGCTGCAATTTCGGGCGGCCTTGCCGATGCTGACACCGGCTTTCTGGGCCTGTCGGGAACATGGTTCTCCAGCGATGGCATCTCTGCCGCTGAGGCGGGGACAGAGGCGGACGGTTTCCAGCAATGGGCGCTGAATGGCCACGGGCGCTATTATTTCAATGACCGGTTCGAAATATTCGCGCGCTCGCGATATGCCGAGGGGGAGCTTGAGATCGACGGCTTTCCCGCGCCCAGCTTCGAACTGGCCGATACCGATGATGTGCAGGAAACCCGCCAGCTGACAGGTTCCACCGGAGCGGTTTACGATACCGGCGCCCTGTTCGTTTCAGGCGCCTACAGCTTTGCCGATACCGACCGTGACAATCTTGATGGAACCGGCGCGCAAACCTTTACCAGCGAAGGGCGGTCCGATCGGCTGGAAGTTCGCGGCGAGTGGCGTCCAATCGGCCCGCTGCTGTTGCATTTTGGCGCGGAGAACGAGTGGACCAGTTATCGCACGCTGTTCGACGCTGGGGAGGATACCCGCATTTCCGGTGCCTATTTGCAGGGCGGCATCGAATGGAATGCCATTTCCGGCCATATCGGCGCGCGGGTGGATGACCATGCCGATTTCGGCACGGCCGTCAGCTTTGGCGCAGACGCAAGCTATGAAATCGCACCCGGCTGGCGTGCACGCGCCAGCATTGGTGAGGGGTTCAAGGCACCAAGCCTGTTCCAGCTCTATTCCGACTACGGAAACACCGTTCTGCAGCCGGAGGAGAGCACCAGCTTCGACCTTGGCATAGCCTATGGCGAACGCACGATGGCGCGCAGGCCGTATTATGGGGCTGTGACGCTGTTTCAACGCAACACCCAGAACCAGATCGCCTTCGTCAGTTGCTTTGCACAAACCGATGGCATCTGCATCGATCGCCCGTTCGGCACCTATGACAATGTCACCCGCACTAGGGCACGCGGCGTGGAGGCGGAGTTTTGGGCCAGCCCGGCTGACAGTGTGACGCTGGGCGCGCTGTACGCCTTTACCCGCGCAGAGGATCGCGACACCGGACTGACACTGGCCCGCCGTCCGCGCCACGCGGCAACCGTCACGGGAGAGTGGCGCCCGGTCGATGCAGTGACACTGGGCGCAGATTTGCGGATCGTTTCTGACAGTTTCGACAACGCTTTCAACACGGTGCGACTGAAAGCTTATGAGACGCTCACCCTGCGCGGCAGCTGGAATGTCAGCGAACGTGTGCAATTCTTCGGCCGGGTGGAAAACCTGTGGGACGAGGATTTTCAGACGGCGGCTGGTTACGCAACCGCCGGTCGGGGCGCGCATATCGGTGCGCGGCTGACGCTTTGAAGCTGGCGGCTGGCCTTACGCTAATGTTGGCCGCATGCTCTGGCAGCCCGGTGCCGACCGCTGCTGATGGCCAGCCGACAATCGTCAGCCTGAATCCTTGCGCCGATGCCATCCTCGCTGAAATCGCTGCGCCGGATCAGGTTCTGGCCCTCTCCCACTACAGCCACGATCCGCGCGCCAGTTCCATGCCCGTGGAACAGGCGCGGCAATATGCCATAACCGGCGGCACGGCGGAGGAGGTGCTGGCACTGGCACCGGACATGGTAGTGGCAGATCCTTTTATCCCTCCCGCAACCCGCCATGCGTTGGAGCAGGCTGGTATCGTGGTGGAAAGCGTGGGAATCGCCGCATCACTGGAAGACAGTCTTGCGCAGATAAAAACATTGGGCGCTGCAACGCAAAATGCGGAACGCGCACAGGTTCTTTCCCGGCGCATTGCCCAAAGCTGGGATGCGCATCGCTGGCGGGGGCAGCATGTTTCGGCAATCCTGTGGCAGCAGGGCGGGCTGGTTCCCGGCGAGGCCTCGCTTGCACACCGGCTTTTGGCGCAGGCGGGCTTTGTCAGCCATTCGGCGGCACGCGGAATGGGGCAGGGGGCTTACCTGCCGCTGGAACGCGTGCTGGCCGATCCGCCCGAAGTGGTGATTGCAACAGGCAGCGAACGCGCCGCCGCGCATCCGGCGATGCAGTCTATTGCGGGAGCAAAGCGCTATCACCTCGATCCGAGGCTGTTGTATTGCGGCGGCCCCACGATCCCGCGCGCGCTGGATCGGCTGCAAGAAATCAGGCGCGATGTGGGATGACGCGCGCCAATCTCATCATGATCGCGCTTTTGATTTTAGCCGTGCCCCTGTCGCTTTTGGCGGGGCGCATCTGGGTGGACCCTGCGACGACACCCAATGCCATAGCTATTCTTGCCGAATTACGCCTGCCACGCACTGTTCTGGCCCTGATCGTTGGAAGCGGCCTTGGCGCGGCGGGCGCGGCGATGCAGGGCTATCTGCGCAATCCGCTGGCTGACCCCGGCCTGTTCGGTATCGCTCCGGGTGCTGCGCTTGGCGCTGTTACTGCCCTGTATATCGGCGTGGCGAGCGCTATTTTGCTGCCACTGTTCGCACTGATCGGCGCTGGCGGAGCGATGGCGCTGCTGGCCTTGATTGCCGGACGCACGGCAAGCCCTGCAAATGGCATCGCGCTGTTCACACTGGCAGGCATGATGATCGCCAGCCTGGCCGGTGCGCTTACCTCTCTGGCGATAAGCCTTGCGCCAAATGCCTTCGCCATGAGCAGCATCGTGACATGGCTGATGGGAGCGCTGACGGATCGCAGCTGGCAGGATGTGATGCTGGCCGCGCCTTTGACGCTTGCGGGGCTTGCCCTGCTGCGGCTGGCGGGGCGCGATCTGGATGCCATGACGCTGGGCGAGCCTGCTGCGCGATCGCTGGGCGTGCAGCCTGGGCGTTTGATGGCGCTGCTGGTGCTGGGCACCGGTCTTACCGTGGGCAGCGGTGTCGCGGTGGCGGGGATCATCGGCTTCGTTGGCCTGATCGTGCCGCATCTTGTCCGCCCGCTGACGGATAAGCGCCCGTCCAGCGTGATCGTGCCGAGCGCGCTTGCAGGTGCTTTGCTGGTACTGGTGGCTGATGTGGCATGCCGCATTCTGCCGCTGGTGACGGAACTGCGGCTGGGTATTGCCCTGTCGCTGATCGGTGCGCCATTTTTTCTGATGCTGTTGTTGCGGATGCGCAAGGGGCTGGCATGACGCTTTGCGCACAAAACCTCTCCATCGCCAACCGGCTGGCGGACGTGACGACCACCTTGGAGGCGGGCACCATCACCGCAATTTGCGGGCCCAACGGCGCGGGGAAATCCACGCTGCTTTCCGCAATGGCCGGCCTTTTAGGTCCGGACGCGGGCAGGATAACGCTGGATGCGAAGCCGCTGGCTGACCTGCATCCGCGCAAACGCGCGCAGGCCATTGGCTATCTGCCACAATCCGCCGAAGTGGCGTGGGATGTTTCCGTCACCAACCTCGTCCAGCTGGGGCGCCTGCCTCATGGTGATACGGGCAAATTCCCCATCGCCAGCGCGCTCGCCGCTGCCAGCCTATCTGACTTTGCCGACAGGCCCGTTTCCACCCTTTCGGGCGGCGAAAGAGCGCGGGCGTTGCTGGCGCGGGTATTGGCAGGAGAGCCGCGCTGGATTCTGGCGGACGAACCGCTCGCCGCGCTCGATATTGGGCATCAGCTAGGCTTGCTGCGCGTGCTGCGTGCCGAGGCAGACAGGGGCACTGGCGTAGTACTGGTGCTGCACGATCTGGCGCAGGCGATGAACCATGCCGACCGCGTGGTTGTGCTGAATAACGGACGCCTGAAAGCAGATAGCGCCTCCGAAGAGGCGCTGTCGCAAGATACAATCGAAAATGTCTGGGGCGTAAAAACGCGCTGGCTGGGCAATCCCGGCCAGCGCGCCTTGACTATCGATAGCTAGACAGCGCCGTCGGCACCATCGACGCCGGTGACATCGTTGTCTTCCGCAATCAGGCCACGTGCTTCCAGCAGCGGCTCGACGCGGGGATCGCGGCCGGTGAAGTCGCGGAACATCTGTTCGTATGTCTTGGAATGGCCCTGACCCAGGAAGCTGTCCACGATGTGATCACCCATCTCGCGGGTCATGCCGCCGTTTTCGGCAACATAGCTGTAGGCATCATGATGCAGCATTTCCGTCCAGGTGTAGGCGTAATAGCCTGCATCATAGCCATGCTCGAAGATGTGACGGAAGTAGGGGGTACGGTAACGCGGCGGCACAAGGTCGCTGCGCAAGCCGATACGCTCAAGCGCCTCTGCCTCGAATGCCAGCACATCGGCAGGAGCCGCCGAGGCGGGGTCCATCGAGTGCCATTCCATATCCAGAAGTGATGCAGCGATAACCTCGCCAAAGCTGTGGCCCTGGTTGAACTTGCTGGAACGGTCGATTGCCGTAATCAGCTGGTCCGGAATAACCTCACCCGTTTCGTGATGGCGAGCGTAGCGTTGCAAAACTTCCGGCACTGCGGCGAAATTCTCGTGGAACTGGCTGGGAAATTCCACCCAGTCACGCGCGCTGTTGGTTCCCGAGATCGCCGGATATTGCTGATCGGCAAAGATGCCATGCAATGCGTGGCCGAATTCATGGAACATCGTCGTCACGTCGTCCCATGTGGCAAGCGCGGGCTGGCCATCTGCGGGCGGAGCGATGTTCTGCGTGTTGGTGATGACAGGCTTCAGGCCCAGCAGGTGGCTCTGCTCGATGAAGTTGCTCATCCATGCACCGCCACGCTTGGAATCGCGGCTGAACGGATCGAAGTAGAACAAAGCCTGCTCTTCACCATCATGATAGACGGTGTAGACCTTCACATCGGGGTGATAGGTGGGGATATCGGTGCGTTCTTCGAAGGTCAGGCCGTAAAGCTGGCCGGCCATGTAGAACACGCCGTCTTCCAGCACGTTATCCACGACGAAATACTGCTTGATCTCTTCATTATCGAGGGCGTAACGCTCCTGACGCACCTTGCTGGCATAATACTGCCAATCCCACGGGGCGAGGGTGAAGTTTTCACCATCAGCTGCGATCCGTTCCTGCAATACGGCGGCTTCGCGTTCCTGCGTTGCGCGCAGGGCAGGCACCATGTCGGACATGAAGCCGATTGCCATTGCGGGGTCGGATACCATGCGATCATACATCTGCCACGCAGCGTGGCTTGGCTCTCCGAACAATTGTGCGCGGCGGTTGCGCAGGGCAATCACTTCACGGATCAGCGGCAGGGTAGATGCCTCTCCCGACTGGTTGCGACTTATGCTGGAGCGATAGAGCTGCTCACGCACATCACGGTTATCAAGCTGCGCCAGTTGCGGCACACCCGAGGTGTTGCTGACGGAAAGCATATACTTGCCCGGCTGACCGCGCTCCTGCGCTGCGGCAGCGGCAGCTTCAATCTGCCCGTCGGACAGACCGGAAAGGCTTGCCCGGTCATCAAGGAAAATGGCGCCGTCATTCTGGCCGGTGGTGATCTTTTGCGAGATCTGTGCCGACAGGGAGGAGAGACGCTCGTTAATCTGGCGCAGCTCACCTTGCTGCGTATCACCCAGCTCCGCACCGCGGTGGACGAATTCCGCATAGGTGATTTCCAGCAGCATCGCGTCTTCCGCCGTCATCGCCATGGCGGCGCGATCGTCGTATACCGCCTTCACCCGCTGGAACAGTTCAGGGTTCAGGTAGATGCTGTCCACCATACCGGCAACCTGCGGGGCCAGCGCCTCGTCGGTGGCGGCGATGGTGTCGTTGATATTGGCGGACACCACCTGGCTGAAAGCGCCATAGGCACGGGAGAAAACCTGGCCCGAACGCTGCATCGCTACAAGCGTGTTTGAAAAGCTGGGAGGATTGGGATTGGCGGCAATCGCCTCCACTTCGGCCAGCTGGATCGCGATCGCTTCCTCGATGATGCCCTGCCACTGCGCATCGTTGATCTGATCGAACTGCGGTGCGTGCATATACAGGGGTGAAAGCTCGGCAAAGACGCTGGTCGCTTCGGGAATTGCCGGATTGTATTCAATGGTTCCGGGCAGCGGTGTGGACGCGTTCATGTCGGCATCCTCCATAGTGGTGCAGGCGCTGGCGAAAGCCGCGATCATGGTGGTGGCGAGGAGGGTAGATTTGCGCATACGGGCGACTCTTCCTTATGGTGAAACTTGAAATTAAATCGGAGGTCCCCCGGCACGCGGGGTAGAAATTTGTTGCTTATGAAACTTGGTCCTTAGTCCTAAGGATACAAGCTGCCAAGAGCCTGAACGATCGCGATCACAAGGATGATTGCACGGGTTCGGCAGGCGCACGCGCGCTCTTGGCAGCTTCGACAAGTGCCTGGCGATTGACAGTGACGAGGCGCGGTCTGCCACCCGGTTCACCTGGACTGAGCCAAATGGCACCCAGTTCGAAAAAGCCGCCCTGATCAGGGACGACAGTCATCTCCGAAAGATCCAGATCACGCATCATTGCAAGCATCTCGGGCGAAAAGACCTCTTCAAATTCGCGATCAGCCAGATCGGTATCCAGAAGGTCACGCCGGTCGCCGTTTGCATCAATATATAACAGGGGAATATCAAGTGCGCCCAGCAATGCATTACGATCATTGCCGGATGCTGCGTTGCGCAAGGCAACAAGCGCCTCTTCATACTGGCTGGCGGTGGTTCCTGTGGCGCAGGAAATGAGGCCGCCCTCGGCATTATCATTGGCGCGGTCAAAGTTGCGGTCAGGCTCGGCCTGCTGATCCCAAACCACCAGCAGGCAGTCACGATCAGCCTCAACGGCTGCGGAGCCTGCCTGTGCGGGGATATCGACGGCGCCTGTCGCGTCCAGCGGGATAGGTTCCTCGGCAGAGCAGCCGGAAACAGCCGCAAAACCCGCCAATGCGGCAACGATACAGGCCGGGGCGGGTCTTGCTACTGTTGTTTGTAAATTGGTGGTCATCGGTTATCACGCAGGGCCGTCAAAGGCCGGATTGAAGGTGTGGTAATCAGGCGCTCACCCGGCCCCTGCTGTCAACTTCCACGGCGCGCGGATCATCATAAGCCGCTTCCATGAAAATGGATTGTCTGCGCTCACTGCGATACTGCAGCCCGCGCGCAACCTTGCCGGCTGCGGTGGTATAATTAAGCTGTTCCGCGATATTGTCGTAATCTGCGTTGGCAATAGCCGAATTCAGACGCGGGCTTTCGCGCTCCGAAACATTGCCTTCGCCAACGTTATAAACAAGGTCGACCAGCGCGTCGAACTCATGCTGATAGATGGGCAACTCACCTACCAGTCGCTTCACACCAGCTTCTGCCGTCTTCAAATCTTCTTCGAGAAAGGCGATTGCCTGCTCGTATGTGATCCGGTCGCCAACGGAAAGTCCGTCTTGCGGCAGGATAAGGTGGCCAACACCAACAGTTGGATAGCCCGCAACGTCACGGTAGACCACAAGGCGCACGCCTTCTTCTTCAGCCAGCGCTTCCTTCATGGTTTCACTCACCGTCAGGTGAAGCGCGTGGATACGCTGCTGGGTGGGATCAAGGTCTGAAAACGAGATTGAATATTGCGGATCAAACGCGGAAATGTCTGACGCGCCTGTGCTGAGGCCCATAACCGCCGCCGACATGGCCAGCGCAGTCTTGCGCTTGCGCATCCGACCCCGAAGCCCGACACCGCGCTCTCCGCGTTGCTTCATGCGCAGCCGCTTTACGAATTCACGCACCATCTGACCGCGCATCCAGCTAAGGGCCGGGCGCAGTTCATCCGCGCTTGTGGCCCTGGAAGGATCATTTCGCATCGTGGGGCTGGGGGGATGAGTGGAGCCATCGCGCGGATCGGTCCGCAGCGGTCTGGCTATTGTTGCAATTGGGGCTTCAATTATTGAGGCCTGTGACATAAGAATCCTGTTGGTTGTGGCATCCAACTAATTCTAACTCAGGCGTTGGCCTGCCGTGTATCGTCTCACCTAATCAACTGACGGGGGCCGCAGTTGGTCCTCAGTTCGTCCCGCCAGACACTCGCCCTGTAGGATGGCAAAGAAGTCACAAACGCAAGGGGCGGATTGTTGAAACTATCGCAATTCATTTGCTGCCTCAGGGAAACTTTCTTACCTCGG